>JADZFY010000467.1 GCA_020854215.1 Chitinophagaceae bacterium
CTCGCAATTTTCTTCCGCAATTGTCATTTTGCGATATCTCGTGCCGAAAATGATGTGGAAAAAATCTGACGATAGCTCATGGTGTTTAATTCATTGGTTTTAAAAGGTTGCAAGATGAATCTGCAATTTGCAATTACTTTCAAAGATTCAACCCGCCGCGGCGGGTTGTTTGTCTATTTTTACCTGTTACCCCCAGCAATGCAGGGGGCTATTCACACCTGCCTGCGGCAGGCAGGTGTCAGCCCTTCGGGCTAAAATAAAAGATCCGGCACATCAAAATATTAATTAGCCTGGAATTACCTCGACCCATCAATTGCCAATATCTTTATTGTACGTTCGCTTTTCTTGAGGTTATTGTGATGTCGCGCTAAGGTTTACACACTTTACAGAAGTTTATGGAATTACTGTCAGGTTTCGGATGACTTTTATAAGTGGATTTGTTTACAGTCTGTCCAGGGGGCTGATTATATTTCCGATAGTAGCCTGCGATACATGGGTATAACGCAGGGTTGTTTTCAGGTCGTTATGTCCCATTAGCTTTTGAATAAAGGAAATATCGGTACCAAATTCCAGCAGATGGGTAGCATAGCTGTGGCGCAATCCGTGAATACCGATGGCTTTGTTGATTTTAGCTTTTATCAAAGCTGCTTTAAACACAGCCTGCACGCTTCGTGTAGCATACCGGTCGCCATACTGTCCTTCAAATAAATACTTTTTGGGCCGGTATGCTTTATAGTAGCTGCGAAGTGCTTCGAGAATTGCATGAGGGAGGTTAACATACCGGTCCTTTTTTCCCTTTGCCGCCTCGATGAGTACCTGCATTCGGCCGCTGTCAATATCCGTAATCTTCAGGTTAACCACTTCGCTCACCCGCAAGCCCATGCCATAGCAAAGCTTTAACATGAGCAGGTGTTTACTATTACTCACTACCCGGAAGAGTTTTTTTACATCCTGATGGCTCAAAGCTTTAGGAACGATAGAAGGTTTTTTGGGCCGTGGAATTTCCGCATAAAACCGATCCATTTTCAGCACCTGTTCAAAATAGAATTTGATGGCATTGATACGACTGTGGAGCTGGTTGTCGGAAATTTTTTGTTCATTGATACAATACAGGAAATAGGCCCGAAGCCGTTCGTAGGTTAGGGATTGTACGGGAACATTTTTGAGCAGGTACAATAACTGTGCGAACTCAATCAGGTAGGTGCGTATGGTGGAGGGGCTGTAGGATTTTAGCTGCAATTGATTTTTTAGTTCGGTGAGGGCTGGAATGTTGACGGGAGATATTTTGGCAAACACCGAACGGCCAACGTACTTTTCGGGCAACGCGAACATTTCCCTAAAATGGTGGTTATCAGGCAGGTACCAGCATTTTTGCGACTGGCTCCATTTGGCTTTGATTGCTTTTGCGGCTTTAACGAGATCGGGATTGAAGTTAAACCGGAGCCAGATTACGTTGCTGCCTTTATGGGTTCCTGGAATCACCTGGCATTGGGACAGGAGGGTGGAGTTTTCCATATACGCGTTTTGTGTTATTCAAATAGGTTGTTCATTTAAAAATAACATTAAATACGCAATTCAAAAAGTATGATTTTTCGTAACGAGTAAATTGAAAACAAGGAATTTCGGAAGAATGGGACACGGAAGAAGAAAAAGCCGAAACATTCGCATATATTTGAGTTAGCGGTAATGGTAGCGAAACCCTCAACCGAAAGACGAGAACCAAAAACGAAAGTCATTTTCTGACCTCACTCGAATTATTTTCTTTAAATTCGCACTAAACAATTTAGTAATTTAAAAATGGGTTATAGACAAGACATACAATCATACATTTCTAACGAAGATAAAGAGCCTTTATTTTTGTTAGGAGACTGCCTTAACTCACTTGCCTTAATCCCCGATAATTCTGTTGACTGCATCATTACAAGTCCACCTTATTGGGGACATAGGCAATATAGTGGTGGTGGAATTGGACTTGAAACAACGTATATTGAATACATCAACAACCTTTCCTACATAACCAACGAATTATACAGAGTTTTAAAACCATCAGGCTCTTTTTGGTTAAATATTGGCGACACATATAGGAATAAAAAACTACTCGGCATTCCGTGGCGTGTTGCGATTAAAATGATGGATGACCAAAAGTGGGTTTTAAGAAATAGTGTCATTTGGAATAAACATAAAGGCGGTTTAGACAGTAGCAAAGACAAGTTGAGAAATATTCACGAAAACATCTTTCATTTTGTGAAAGATGAGAAAAAATATTTTTACGACACGTCAAACATCCGTTCGGATGCTAGAAAATCTATCGTTAAAAATGGTTCGGTTATATCAGCAACAGGAGTAAGTGGAGTAAGATATAAAAGACAAATTGAACTTTCAACTGCTTTGACAGACGATGAAAAAAGAAATGCTTTTGAAGCACTAAATACCGTTTTAGAAAGAATTAAAAACAATGAAATTGCAGATTTCAGAATGATAATTCGTGGACAACAACGAACAACACATTCTAATTCCGAAAAGGTATCAGGTAGAGCAAAAGAATTAGCACAAAAAGGATTTTATTTTTTGTTTTATCATCCAGATGGAACTTTACCAGGAGATGTTTGGGAGATAATTCCTGAAGACACACAGAAAAGAAAGGAACATTACGCTGTATATCCTGAAGACTTGTGTAAAATACCAATTTTGGCAACTTGCCCCAAAGACGGAATTGTATTAGACCCTTTTTCGGGAAGTGGTACAACTTCATTAGTAGCACTTAAACACAACAGAAAGTCAATAGGTTTGGACATTTCCGAAGAGTACATAGAATTTTCAAGAGAAAGAATTAATGAATATAAATACGAGAATAGCGGAATTCTTCAATTTTTCAACGAAGAATAGCAACGTTAATTGGAATGATGTGCTATCAACACAACATTGCGGTTATCTTAACAAAAAGTGCATCAAGGTTCGCAAAAGTGAGCCCGATATTTCTATTGGAACTTGTACTGTCGAATATGGAAAAGAAAGTAACGGAGTAATAATTTGTCCTCATAGACTAATTGAAAAAAGGCAAATATTTATGGATTGTATCCATTTGCTCACACTTCACGAACCGGGAAATGAATTACACGTAATTCCCGAAGTAGGTATTCCGGGCGGTAGTGTTGATTATTTTCTTGCGTCAGTAAGAGATAAAAAAGTCATTGATTTTGTCGGAATTGAACTTCAAACTTTAGACACAACTGGAACAGTTTGGCCTGAAAGACAACGACTATTAACAGACCTGAACATACTTGAAGAACCCGAAGAAGGTTATGGCAACAAACCTTATGGAATGAATTGGAAAATGACCGCAAAGACAATTTTGGTTCAACTACATCACAAAATTGGAACATTTGAACATTTAAGCAAACACCTCGTTTTAGTTATTCAAGACCATCTATTGAATTATATGAAAAAGGAGTTTTCCTTTTCAAATATTACTTCAACGCCAAAAGTTGGCGACCCAATGCACTTTCATTCTTATAAACTTGCAATTGGTGATGACCAAAACTATCATATCAAGCTGAACGAAAGACTGAGTACAGATAGCATTGGTTTGGCAGAAGCAATGGGATTACAGGCAGAAGCAAAAATTGAACTTGAACTGATTTTCAAACTATTGGAACGTAAAATTTCTGACAATACATTACTTACAATATAAAACCACTACCGCTAACAACTAAGGCTTCGTTGGGTGCGCAGCACCGACAATGAAGCCACATGTTGAACGAAACCGGTCAGTCTTATGGAGTTGTCGTAAAAAGTAAAGAGGGTATTTCAGCCGGAGATAA
>JADZFY010000468.1 GCA_020854215.1 Chitinophagaceae bacterium
ATTTTGCTCATTGCGTTAGGTTCTTTTAGTTCGGTTGAGGAACATGATAACGGGGTCTGGCAGGTGATAAAGGTGATTGGTGATCCGGTTATTGCGTTATTTATTGGCGTGCTGCTTGCGCTCGTTCCTGCGCAGGTGAGGGTGCAGAATAAATTGGGCCGGCTGCTACAGGAGGGCGTAGAGAAGTCTGGAAGCATTTTGGTGATTATTGGTGCCGGAGGCGCTTTTGGTGCGGTACTGGCTGCTACCAAAATAGGCAATCACCTTGGTGACAATCTTCCGCTGGCAAGCATGGGTATATTCTTTCCCTTTCTGCTCACCAGCCTGCTCAAAACAGCACAGGGATCCTCTACCGTTGCCATTATTACCTCTGCCTCTATTTTACAACCCATGTTGCCTGCGCTCGGTTTGCACAGCCCAACGGGTCAATTACTGGCAGTACTGTCTATGGGCGCCGGTTCTATGATGATCTCTCATGCCAACGATGCGTATTTTTGGGTGATCAGTAAATTTTCAGGATTGGAAATGAAAACCATGCTGAAAGTTTACACAATGGCTACGGTATTTATGGGGCTAACGGCGTTGGTTACTGTATATATTTTGTCGCTGATACTATAATTTTATTGAAAACGGAATGGATAATTCTTATTCCGAGTAACGATATATGAAAGAAAAACCACAAAAAGATAGAAAACTGCTATTATTTGAAAAGGCAAAATTCGAAAATATTCGGAATATTTCCGAATCAATACTTAACTCTACCATCCAACTTTTTTTCGATGATAAAAAAGGACATCCAAGAGCAACAGGCAGTGGAGTTTTGTTTGAACTTGCAAATAAACATTTCGTTTTTACTGCAGCACATGTTATTGCTGAAAATCCCGATGATACATATGCTATAATTGGACACAACGCAGCATACTTAGGAGGGATGCTCCATTCCGTTACATTGCCAATGTCCCGCAACAGAAATGACGATAAAATTGACTTAGCGATAATAGAACTTGATCCAATAGTCGCAGAGCGGTTGACTGCTGAATATAAATTTCAAACAGTTAATGATATTCTCCTTAACCATACTGCTAATGAATCCACCCAATATCTTTCAATTGGCTATCCAGTAACTAAAACAAAAAAAATATGGGGATCAAATATTATAAGAACAATCCCTTTTATTTATAACTCCAAAGCACAGTTAAACTTTAAATATCAAAATTTTGGTTTTGACACAAAAACGCATATTGCAATTGGCTTTAACCGAGAAGTAATTTCCGACTCTAATTCAAACATACATTTGGCACCTGATCTAAAAGGGATTAGTGGAAGTGGAATCTGGTATCTGCCTAATTTCCCTGCCGTATTCCATCCTCAGCAAAAGAAATTAATCGCAATATCCATTGAACAAATCAACAATACACCTAACCAAGCCATTATCGCAACAAAAATTGATTCTATAATTGACTTTATAGTCAATAATCTTGAAATAAAATTAGATATTGTTTAACATTGTGCATATGATGCCATTTAATAAACTTTATACATTATCTTAAAAAATATAATTTTAATAAAAACAGTTAAGCATACTCGATTCTTTTAACCAAGCTATATAAAGAAGCCTAACGAATGAATAAAATTCTAAAATGTCTGAAGGAACAATATTTGATATTTATGCAAGCATTTCTTTTAGTGACTTTTAATTTACTATTATTTTGTTCCTATTCACAAGAAACATTCAAGAGCACAAGGGCCAATTTCCAATTTATCATTCCTGATGGATTTGCAAAGGGTATAAGCAAATTCAAATCTAATGAGCTTACTTTAATAAATATGGATATAGGTCTATCCATAAACGTTAACGTAGTGAAAAGAGACCCTAAAATCACTTATGAAAGCCACCTTCAGATTTCTACAAATGATATAGAAGAAGTTTTAAAGGAATCTTTTAATAGTCCTCATATTATAAAGAAAGGAAAATCTATCTACAATACAAATCGGTCAATCTATTATCATTTTACAACTGTAAAAATAAACCCAGACGAAAATGACTATTTCATTTTTTATTATATCTACACTAAAGAACATCAAATCACATTTGCTTTTGCCACAAAAAAAGAGTCTTATGGAAAAGTAATAAGTGATGTAATAAAGATAATGCAATCAGTTACATTAACAGATGAGAAGCAGGCCAATTTTCAATAAGCCTAAATATGTTTTAAATATACAAACATGCCTAACTCAAAGAAAATAGTACTTATAATATTAGGAATCATCCTATCATTTTTATTATTCTCTTATTTCTATTATATCAATCAAAAAAAGGAGCTTCTTAATCGCTTAAATTCGGCATTAGACTATACAGAAATTAATTGCTTAGATAGTTTAGATAACACAATTCTCCGCACTGGAAGTTTTAAAATAAACTCGATTTATATTGAACGAAAAGATAGCTTGGAAATTCAGAAAAACAGTGACACAAAAAAAGAAAAAAAATTCAAAATATTATGGATTTCGAATTGCGAGTATCATTTGATACCATTTAATGCAAATGATCATAGCTTAAGAGTCAAAATAACCTCCATAGAAAAGAATCGTTATAATTGTTATATTTCTTTTGATAACAACAATATTGCTTTGAAAGAAGCCTTTGAAATTTTAAATTAGATACCCTAACAAAGCGTGATGATACCCGATTCACCCATCCTTACAGTCGGTTTTGCGATTCTGAATTACATCCACTCCAACTTAATTTCCGCTGTTTTTCAAAAGCCTTTTACCTTTGCCTCCGCATGAATGTATTTACTACAAAAGCAGCTATTACCATCACTTGCCACAAACGTATTACCCCTTATCTTGAACAGGAAGTAAGGGAATTGGGATTTACTGTTGAAGACAGTTTTGTAACCGGGGTACATATTTCCGGCACGGTGAATGATTGTATAAAACTCAACCTTAACCTGCGTTGCGCCAGCCAGGTATTGTATAGTTTAAAGCAATTTGAAGCACCCGATGCCGATGCTATTTATAAAAATCTTGTTCATTATCCCTGGGAGAATATTTTACCTGATGAAAGCTATTTTTCCGTTACCAGTAATGTAAGCAACGAAACCATCAATAATAATCTGTATGCTAACCTTCGGGTAAAAGATGCTATCGTTGATCGGATGCGGGAGAAAACGGGTAAGCGCCCGGCTTCCGGATCCGAGCTTACAGGCGCCGTTTTTAATCTGTTCTGGAAAAACGATCATGCAGAAATTTTTATTGATACTTCCGGCAATTCGCTGGCGCGGCATGGCTACCGTAAAATACCCGGACTTGCGCCCATGCTGGAAGCATTGGCTGCGGCTACCATTTTCGCTACACGCTGGGACAGGATTTCTCCTTTTGTTAACCCCATGTGCGGGTCGGGAACACTGGCTATTGAAGCAGCATTGATTGCCACCAACCGGCGGCCTGGCCTGTTCAGAACGAACTATGCTTTTATGCACCTGCTGGGTTATGACGATGCCGTTTACCTGAAAGAAGACGCCTTATTAGAAGACCAGATTATTGATGTTCCGGGGCTGCGCATTATTGCTACCGACTATAGCGAGCGGGCTATTGAAAATGCAAAGAAAAATGCTATTGCGGCTGGTGTTGCCAAGCTGATTGATTTTAATGTTTGTGATTTTGCCGATACTGAAGTGCCGCAAAATGTGCCGGGTATTATGCTGGTGAACCCCGAATATGGAGAACGGCTGGGGCAGGTAAAGGAGTTGGAAGTTACCTATAAACGCATCGGCGATTTTATGAAGCAGCGTTGCCGGGGCTATTATGGCTATGTATTTACAGGCAATTTGGAACTGGCTAAAAAAACAGGATTAAAAGCAAGTCGCCGCATTGAATTTTATACCAGCACTATTGATTGCCGGCTACTCGAATATGAATTGTATGCCGGAAGCAGAAAGGAGAAGGAAGGATAATAAAGCGGTTGGTAAAACCACATTGAGCTAACAATTGCTTATTTTGCAATCAATCAAATAGATTAATGACCTATTCAGACCCTTTTAAAATATTAACACCAAACGAAAGGTGGGCACCCACACAAGGCCAAATAGATGCTTTTCAAAATGCTTATGAAAAGCTGTTACCACCTTTGGTTTATAAAATAAGGCTTGCAGTTGCCAAATGGAGAGACGATGCATATCAAGGTGCTTCTGACACTTCGAAATCATTATTAAATTTTTGGTTTAATCAGGCGCATTTAATCGGGCAGGAAAAATTCGATTTTTTCTTTTCTCAACGTGAAGCGATTGAATCTATCATTTATTTATATGAAATAGCTAAGGCAAGGGACAAATATGAGTTATTGCGGTTCGACTCTTCGCAACGTGTAAGCACGGGAATGTTCGACGAAAACTGGACACGTTATGTTATTAAAATGGCTACCGGTGCAGGTAAAACAAAAGTAATGGGACTAACCCTGGTTTGGTCATACTTTCATAAACGTTATGAGGCAGATAGTACACTTTCAACAAATTTTTTGGTAATTGCTCCAAATATCATTGTTCTAAATCGTTTACGCAAAGACTTTGACGGACTTAAAATGTTTTTTGACGAACCGTTTTTTCCTGACAACGGCTATGGCGATAAAGACTGGAAAAATGATTTTCAATTAACACTTCATATTCAGGATGATTTAAAACCAATAACGGAATCAGGAAATATCTTCCTGACAAATATTCATCGTGTTTTCTTTAACGAAGAACCAAAGCAAAGTTTTGAAACCACTTTTTTAGGCGTTAAACCCAAACCCGATGCTGACACTTCTAAAGGATTAGACCTTGGGAAGGTAATGCGAAGCGACAAGATAAAGGATTTGATTGTATTGAATGATGAAGCCCATCACATTCACGACAGTTCTTTGGCCTGGTTCAAAAGTATTGAGGACATCAGCAATAAATTGAAATTAAAAAATGGCAAGGGAATAAGTCTGCAGGCAGATTACTCCGCCACTCCGAAACATAACAACGGTGCGATATTCGTTCAAACCATTTGCGATTATCCGTTGGTAGAAGCTATAAGGCAAAATGTAGTTAAGTCACCCGTTTTGCCTGATGAAGCATCAAGACAAAAAATTCAGGAAAAAGATTCTTCTGATTTTGTAGAACGCTACCGCGACTACATTCATTTAGGTTATTTAGAGTGGGCACAGCAATATGAAGAACTCAAAAATCATAAAACTCCTATCCTCTTCATTATGACAATGAGCACCAGAGAAGCAGATCAGGCTGCTGTGTTTTTGGAAAGTAATTACCCCTTGATGAAGAATTCAGTGCTGACTATACACACCAATAATTCCGGTGAAATAAAAGAAAATGCATCGGGCAAAAAAGATAAGGAAGCATTAGAGATATTAAGAAAAGCGGCGGACGAAATAGACAAAGACCATTCGCCATTCAAAGCTGTTGTTTCGGTTTTAATGTTACGTGAAGGTTGGGATGTTAGAAATGTAACTACCATCGTTGGCCTTCGCCCATTTGGTGCTGATTCTAAAATTCTTCCCGAGCAAACTATAGGCAGAGGGTTGCGAAAAATGTTTTCGCTGGATATGCCTGAAAAACTAATCGTGGTTGGAACACCGGCATTTTTAGAATTTGTGGAAAGCCTTAAAACAGAAGGCGTAGAATTTCAATACAGCCCAATGGGCAAGGGTTCTAAGGGCAAGAGTCCTGTAATTATAGAAGTGGACAGAGAAAATCCCAACAAAGATTTGGATGTATTAGATATTCCCATACCGCAAATGAGCCCAAGAATTTACAGGGAATTTAAGAATCTTGAATTAATTGATGTAAGCAAATTCACGAACGAAAAAGCAAAGCTGAAGAAATTCAACAGCGATGAATTGAAAGAAATTATTTTTAATGATATTGATGGGGCCTTTTCTCATAAAACTATTTTTAAGGACACTGCTCCCGATTACCGCAATGTAACTGCCTTTTTTACTTCTGTTATTTTAAAAGACAGCCGTTTGGTTAGCGGTTTCAACATTTTATATCCGAAAGTGGAAAGCTTTATAAAATATCAACTATTTACCAAAGAGGTGGAACTAAGTGATCCGCAAACAATGCGAAACCTTTCGGAAATTCATCAAAAGGAAATTCTGAAAACCACTTTTAAAAAAGCTATTGATGAATTAACCATTACCGACAAAGGAACGGCAGAAGTAAAAAACTTTATTTCACTGAAACTTACTAAACCAAAGGTTGCAGAAAACCAACCTTTCCTTGTGCCTAAGAAATCGGTTTTCAATAAAATCATTGGGGATAATGCGTTTGAACTGGAACTTGCTTCATTTCTTGAAAATCGTTTTTCAGATGTAATTGCCTATGCTAAAAATACAATGGGCGAAGGTGGTATTAACTTCAAAATTGAATATCAGGCACAGGACGGGAACATCAGGGAATATTTTCCTGACTTTTTTGTGAAAACAGGTCCCAACACATTCTTTATTCTGGAAACCAAAGGCAGAGAAGATGCAGATGATTTACTGAAAATAAAACGCCTCGAAACCTGGTGTAAAGACGTCAACAATGCGCAAGACGAATACACCTACAACCCGGTTTATGTAAAACAGGAAAAATGGGATGAGATAAAAAAAGACCTAAAATCATTCCATGACCTTGTTTCAACATTTTTTGTAAAAGACGCCGACAGGAAGTTTTCTAAGAAAGATGCCATTGAACGCATTAAAAATGGAGCCGATGTATCAGGTTTTGGCGATCCTGTGGAATGGCAGAGGAAAGACAGAGCGGAACGCAAAATAAATGGGCTTTGACACTGGCAGACAGCAACATATTGATTTACGCGGCAAAGCCTGAGTATCCGCAATTAAAAGACTTGTTGGTACAGGATGAAATTGCTGTTTCAGATTTGACAAAACTTGAAGTTTTAGGCTATCACGCTTTGACCAAAGAAGCGAAAGAATACTTCAATGCCGTTTTTTCGTTGGTTACCATTTTACCAATTACAAGCGCCGTAATCAACAAAGCCACGGAACTCAGGCAACAACATAATATGAAATCGGCTGATGCAATTATAGCAGCAACTTCTTTATTGCATTGCACAGCATTAATTACCAGGAACATTAGTGACTTTAACCATATTCCCGGTTTAACCATAAATAACCCTATTGACAAATAGACGCATACCAGGTTGTTAAATATCGGCTTTGTTAAATGAAAGAAACCCAATACATAGAAAAGAAAAAGCTGGATGTGGTGCTTGGCAAAACCGCTAACTGGAAAGAGTTGGCTAAAGATTGTGTTTGCTTTGCCAATAGCCGCGGTGGCGTTATATTTATTGGTATTGCTAATGGTGAAACATTACCGCCGGCCGTTCAGATAATTGAAAAGGATTTACCCTTCAGAATAAAAAAAAGGTTGGCCGAAAATTCGGTAAATGTGGGTGTAAATGTTTCCATCAAAACAGCAGCAAACGGCGGCGAGTATATTGAAGTGGAAGTTTTGTTTAGTGCATCAACCATTGCTGCTACTACCGATGGCAAATACTACTACCGGAACGATGACACCTGCATGCCCCTGCTGCCGGATGAGCTTTCCCGGCTATTTACCGATAAACCCTCTTTTATCTGGGAAACCCGGAAATCCAAAGTTCCGGTTGCGGCAACAGACCCGGCCAAACTATTGGCGTTTCAGCAAGATATTCAGCAATCAACACGGGTAAGCCAGCATATAAAACAAAAATCGGTTGATGAGTTATTAGATCATTATTTTTTTGCTGAAGATGGCGTTTTAACTAATCTGGGCGTTTTATGGCTGGGAAAGAGAACTGACAGAGCCAGATTATTATATGCCCCTACCATCCACTTTCTGAAATTTGACGAACGGGAACAAAAAGTAAATAAATTGCTTTGGGAAGACCATTCACTTAACCCAAAGGAACTGCTTGAAGCTATATGGACAGAAATACCAGACTGGAAAGAAGGAGTTGATGTAGCCGATGGTATGTTCAGAAAATTTGTACCCAATTATGAAGAGGAAGTGATCCGTGAGTTGATGGCCAATGCATTGGTACACCGGCCATATACCACAAGAGGTGATATTTTTATTAACCTGTATGCTGACCGTTTAGAAGTTGTGAACCCCGGACTTTTTCCTATTGGCGTCACTCCTGCCAATGTACTTCATAAAAACCTGAGACGTAATCCCTATCTGGCACAAGTATTTTATGATTTGCATTTGATGGACAAAGAAGGCTCTGGAATTGACAAAATGTACCAGGTGCTGCTCTCCAACGCCAAACAGGCCCCTATACCCTATCAGGGCGATGATTATGTGCAGTTTACCATTCAAAAGTGTATTTCCAAACCTGATATTGTTTCGCTCATCAACCGTGCAACTGCTGAGTTCGCTCTTAATACCAAAGAATTGATTTCTCTGGGGCTGATTGCTCAGCATAATTCTATTTCTGCAATTGGCTTTTCCAAAGAATTGAATTTACCCGACACTTCTAATGTAGTAAACTATTGGTTGGGCAGGTTATTGGATTTTGGTCTGGTGGTATCCAAAGGCAAAACCAAAGGAACAGAATATTTAGTTAACCCTGAGTTTTTGAAAAAAGCCAGGTTTAAAGGCAAAACTAATTTGAAGCGAATTGAAAATCACCGTTTGGAAGAATTGATTTATCAAGACCTGAATATTTATGATGATTCTTTGATTAAGGATATTCATAAAAGAATTGGAGAAGAGATTCCATTAAGAAAAATAAAGTTTATGATTGATAAAATGGATGGCGCGGGTAAACTGAAAAAAAGTGGAGCAAACAGGTGGACTAAATATGCTCTCAACAAAAAGCCGTGAAATAAACAGTGCTTGTTGAGAGAATTGTTGAGATAAAAGTCTTGAGAGCAGTGCAAGTGGCTGAAAATCAAGGAGTATTTTATACGTTAAAATGAGTGAAATAAATAGCCCTTTTTACCTAAAATGTTGATTGAAAATGGTTGATAACGTTTTAAAATATTGTAAATCAATAATTTAATATTGACAAAAAGCCGTGAAATAAACAGCAAAAAGCCTGTGAAGGCCTAAAAAAAGTATAAAGAACAACAAAAATGAACCTGAACGATACCGACAAAAGCCGCATCATAGCATTAATAAAGGCAGGCGAAAAATTGCCAAAGGAATACATCTACAAGCTTTTTGCCGATGAAGAAGATGTTTTTTTGTTTTGGAACGGCAGAAAAGAAGCGGTTACCAATGTAGCTCTGCCTTTTCACAGCATTGAGCATATAGACGAACCCAGAAAAGACCCTTCGGCCGGCCAGGGATTGCTGTTTGATATAAAAGGAAGGCAATTACAAGGCTGGACAAACAAGCTCATTTGGGGTGATAATAAACTCATTCTTTCTTCTTTGGCCAACGGCCCCATGCGCGAAGAAATAGAAAAAGAAGGCGGACTGAAACTCATCTATATTGACCCGCCTTTTGCCGTAGGCGCCGACTTTGGTTTTAATATAGAAATAGGCGGCGAAACCGCCGAAAAGAAACAAAGCGTTATTGAAGAGATTGCCTACCGTGATACCTGGGGCAAAGGCATTTCCAGCTACCTGAGCATGATGTACGAAAGGCTTAAACTAATGCATAATTTATTAGCGGAGGATGGGAGTATCTATGTGCATTGTGATTGGAGAGTGAATCCTTATCTGAAATTAATGCTTGATGATGTCTTCAATATCAATTTCTACAGAAGTGAAATCATTTGGAAAAGATCAACCGCTCATAATGATAGCGGTGGTTTTGCAAATCTTCATGACACCATTTTTTATTTTACAAAATCTGATAGATATTATTTTGAGCCCCAATTTGAGCCTTACTCTGAGGATTACATAAAAACGTATTATCGGCACAGTGATGAAAAGGGAGTTTTTCTCGACAGAGATTTGTCGGCAAAAGGCTTGTCAGGGGGAGGATATAATTACAGTTGGAAAGGGAAAAGTGGATTATGGCGTTGCCCAATAGAAACGATGAAGAAGTATGATGATGAAGGGCGTATTTATTATACATCTAATAACACTCCTCGGTATAAACAATATCTAACTGAAATGAAGGGAACTCCGCTTCAAGATATTTGGACGGATATTTTTGCGGTTAATTCTCAGGCTAAAGAACGAATAGACTACCCAACCCAAAAACCCGAAGCCCTTCTCGAACGCATTATCAAAGCATCTTCCAACGAAGGAGATTTAATTGCCGATTTCTTCTGCGGCAGCGGCACCACGGCAGCAGTTGCAGAAAAGCTCAACAGAAAATGGATTACCACAGACCTGGGGCGTTTTTCTATTCATACAGCACGTAAACGCTTAATTGCTGTGCAAAGAGAATTACAAGAGAGCGGAAAAGATTTCCGGGCCTTTGAATTGCTAAACCTGGGAAAATACGAAAGGCAGTTTTTCATGGATGACCTTACCAACGGAAAACGAAAAGCCAAAGAAGATTTGTATGTGGATTTAATTTTAGAGGCCTACAAAGCCAAACGCATTAACGGGCACAATACCCTGCACGGACAAAAAACGGGCAGGTTTGTTCATGTTGGCCCATTAGATGTTCCGGTTACCCAAAGCCGTTTGGTGGATATTTTTGAAGAATGCCGCAAGCATCTTTACACACAGGCAGATGTGCTGGGCTTTGAGTTTGAAATGGGATTAACGCCGCAATTCATCCAGGAACTCAAAGAAAAAGGCGTTTCCATTACACTCAAATACATTCCCAAAGATGTGTTTGATAAACGAGCTGTTGAAAAAGGCCAGGTGAAATTTTTTGATGTTGCGTATTTAAACACTAAAGAGAAAATCAAAGGAAAATCAATAACAATAGAACTCACCGACTTTGTTACCCATTACACCCAGGACGATATTGAAGAATTGCAACAATCCATGCGGGCAGGAAGCAAAGTGGTGATTGAAGACGGGCAAATCATCAAAGTAGAGAAAGACAAAAACGGCATCATCACCAAAACTATACTCACCAAAGACTGGCACGACTGGATTGACTATTGGGCAATTGACTTTAACTACGAAGACAAAAAAGAAATCATCAAAATCAAGAACGATCAAGGCGATGTTCCGGCAGGCTTAGTAGAAGAACACTGGACAGGTAATTATTTGTTTGAAAACGAATGGCAGAGTTTCCGCACCAGGAAAAACCCGACACTTGAATTTACAAGCACCGCCCACGAATACAGGAAAACAGGGAAATACAAAGTGATGGTGAAAGTGGTAGACATTCTGGGCATTGACACAAGTAAAATTATTGAAGTGAGTATAAAATGATAGGGTGGGACAAAGGGTAGGTATAAATCGCTCTTTTACATAGTATAATTCCACAGTAAGTATCTCCTTCGCTTGTATCTTTATATTCCAACTCGTCTGCCACATGAAATATTTGAATTTGTCCTTTTTACTGCTTTTAGCATTTACCACATTCCTATCCTGCAACCCACCTCAACAGAAAGCCCCAACCAGTGATGTGGCCGCCATTGGCATGAAATGGGAACTGGTGAGCAATTTCACCGATTCCGGCTATACGGCCAGGATAAATCTTGTGAACAAAAACGAACAGCCCCTTACCGATAAAAACTGGGCGGTTTTCTTTTCTATTGCCCCCAGTAAAGTTTTAACACCCGATAGTCTCCAGCCTGCCCGGCTTGAACACCTGAATGGCGACTGGTATAAATTATCGCCCAACACAGGATTTTCACTGCCAGCCGGTGATTCCATTGATATTCTCTATAATGCAACTGAGGGACGGATTAAGGAAACCGACCAGCCGCTCGGCATCTATATTGTTTTTTATGATAAAGACGGCAAAGAAGAACGCATTGCTAAGATTGACGATTATACACTTATCCCTTTTACACGCAGGGAACAATTGCTGAGGGGCAAAGCGGATATGGAAGCACCGGCTTCGGCTGCAAAAACCTTTTTGGAAAATGCTTCTTTAACCCTGCTTAAGCCCGAGCAGCTTTTACCCGTTGTTCCAACACCTGCGCATTTCTCGAAAGGCAACGGCAGCTTCAACCTGGAGAGTGTATCCGTCGTTTATGCCGGTGCTATTAAAAATGAAGCGGAATTCTTATCGGCAAAACTCAAAGAAATCAAAGGGAAAGACTTTGCCATCCGCGAGGGTAGTCCTGATGCAAAAGCGATTTATTTAACTGTGGATCCATCTTCACTGCAAGAACAAAAAGCGGAAAGTTACCGGTTAAGCATCAATGAAAAAGGTATAAACATTACGGGTGCGGATGCAGCCGGCGTATTTTATGGCGTACAGAGCCTGCTGGCGCTGATTCCATCTGCTGTTTATTTGAATAAAGATGAAGCCGCCGTTGTTCCTTTTGTTACCATTGAGGATACACCCCGCTTTGGGTTCCGCAGTGTACACCTCGATGTAAGTCGTAATTTCCAGGATAAGGAAACGATATTCAGGGTATTGGATGTGATGGCACAATATAAGCTCAATCACTTTTTACTGTACACATCTGAAGACGAAGGCTGGCGCGTAGAAATTCCAGGGTTACCCGAACTTACTGAAGTCGGGGCACAACGGGCACACGTTAGCAGCATAGATGCACCCGCGCTGCATCCGGCCTATGGCTCCGGACCTTTTGCCTACGATAAAGGGCATTATGGCAGCGGATTTTATACCAGGAGCGATTATATCGAAATCCTGAAATATGCTAAAAAGCGGCACATTACCGTTATTCCGGAACTGAACTTTCCCGGGCAAGCGCGTGCTGCCATTAAATCTATGGAGGCCCGCTACCGGCGCCTGATGAAAGAAGGAAAGGAGGAAGAAGCCAATGAATACCGCCTGATTGATCCGGCAGATAAATCGGTGTACCTGTCTGCTCAAATGTTTACAGACAATGTAGTGAATGTGGCCCGCGAATCAACCTATCGCTTTTTTGAAAAAGTGGTGGATGAGTTTGCCAGGATGTATGAAGAAGCGGGATTAAAGATGGAAATCTTTCATGCTGGTGGCGATGAGGTAGCGGAAGGGGCATGGACAAAGTCACCAGACGCGCAGGAGTTGTTAAGCAAACATCCGGAAATAAAAGACCCTAAAAATCTCCAAACCTATTTCTTTCGCGAGTTACTGAAACGCGTCGAAAAAAGAAATCTCGAAGTACATGGCTGGGAAGAAGTAGCACTAACCAAAGATGCATCCGGAAAGTACATTCCCAATCCGGAATTTGCAAACAAGAAAGTGGTGCCCTATACCTGGAACAATCTTTTTGACTACCCCGATCTGGCTTATAATTTAGCCAACGCAGGTTACCAGGTGGTGCTTTGCAATGTGTCTAATTTTTATTTCGATTTGGCCTACAACAACGATCCCAAAGAGCCGGGTTTATACTGGGCCGGGTTCATAGATACTAAAAACGCCTGGGCCTTCGCGCCATTCAACATGTTCAATACTACCCTTAAAGGGTCTATGGGTAACGAATTGCACTGGGATGTTCCGGCGGCAAAACTGCAAAGCCTAAAGCCTGAAGCGAGAAGAAATATTATTGGTGTGGAAGCCCAACTCTGGAGCGAAACCATCAAAGGAAGAGATATGCTGGAGTATTATATGCTTCCCAAGCTAATCGGTTTTTCGGAAAGCGCCTGGTCGCCCGAAAGAAAATGGGAAACCCAACCCAACCGGCAACTCCGGTTG
>JADZFY010000469.1 GCA_020854215.1 Chitinophagaceae bacterium
CCAATAATTTCTCCCAACAAGTTAGTAATATTGGTATAATACGGACCCCATTGTACATCTTCTATATTTTCCCGGTTGGAGAGCGACAATAATGTCAACTTTATATACTTTGCCTGCGGCTGGAGGCGTATCTGCGCTACTGATCCATTCGTAAACCTAAGTGTTACCAGGTTCCCGGCTTTCTGATAAGATGCTTTAACCGGCTGATAATACTGCCCTTTATTCCCATCATACAATAGCATCAACGGCGATGGCTTATCTGTGGGGCTGAATTCCCGGTAGGGGAGACCGGCAATGTTTTTCATGCTGGTGATCCATCCTTTCCGGTCAATATGAATCCTGAGGTAATTGCTCTGAAAATCCCATTGGGCAAACAGGTGCAATGCTATGAATGACGGCAGCCCTGAAAGAAAAATTCTTTTCAAATAATTTCGATGCATATTATACAGCTCTCTTTTTTGCAATACAGGATCAGGGTTTGCTTATCTTTTCGGGGGTCATCCTTGTTTGATACCTGACCACCACATCGGGGCGGCCATCACCTACCACCTCGCAGGCAAACGATACCCCGGATGCACCCTTAGGCAACAGGGCTTTGCCCTGGACATTCAATTCCGATAGCAGATTATAGTTTTGATCTGTCAGCACAGCTTTCCCCTGGTGGTCGAGCAGGATGTACTGGTCAGCCTGCAGCGTTCCTTCGATCTTTATCACTCCCAGCGGCGTGGTAAAGGAAGGATTGGTAATGGATCCTTCGCCTTCTACCTTTATCCGCACCGCATAGCTGCTTTCCTCCGGACTTTTCCAGGACCAGTCGGCGCCGCCCGGCTGACCCGGCTGCATCTCCGACAGGTTGCAGCGGAACCGCTCAGAGATGAACAGGGGATATAACAGGAAATTTTTATCATCCTTTTTTTCTAGATGCCATTCCGTTTCAGGATCTTTCAGCCGTTTTTTCTGATCCTCTGTAAATACATTGGTATAGCGCAGCTCATCCCAGTTCTTCATCGCATCCAGCAACTGGTTGATCTGCCCGTGGTTTTTCAATGTTTTCATGCTGATGCTCATGGCATATCCCGCATCAAAGCCTGCTGACTCAGATAGCGCCCATTCCAGGTCTTCGAGAGAAGTGGCTTCAAAATTACGCTCTGCCAGTCTCACCAGGAACCATCCCAACATCCGCGGGAACAGGTTCCTCCTGAAATAATCCTGGTTCTTTATCCGGTTGGCCACCTGCCCTTTGCGCATTTCTTCGCCCCAGGGCTCCCCCCAGTTCATCCGTGTATGGACATGCCAGAGATAATGATCCAGGCGGCTGGCATCATTGATAAGGTCTGCTTTATTTTGAAGCCGGTTATAATACTCCGTCACAAACCGCGCCGTGGCATAATAATCCTGCCCGGTGTACATGCAGCCTTCCAATCCGTCGAAAGAGATCTGCTTCAACCCGGTTTTATTAAATACCTCCGCAAGACGATGAGAAAATTCGTCCTGCAATTCGAGGTCAGGGAATAGTGTGCGATAGGGGTAATCCCATAATTTATACAGTGGCTCGCTTTTTTCGTGCGCTGCTTTTTTTGTGCCGAATGCTCCCCTGGTGCAACCGGCAAGCGTAATCCGGTCGCCATTTTTTTCAAACTTTCCAAAGGTGATCAGCTCATTGCCGATCTGCAATGTATTTAATGTAAGCGGCACATTAAAAAGGTCGGAAGCTGCAACCTCCAGTGTTGTTTGCGTATCATCAATACTGCCTGTGAGACTTAACTGTCCCTGCTTAAGCAGATGCTTGCCGGGCGCAGGCGTTACATAGGCATCGTTTGTTGTTAAAAAGTTTGATAAAGTGTGTACCCCAATCTTTATCCCTTTTTTTGAGGCCCTTTCCACAAGGGATTTTACGCCGTTGTCACCGGTTTTGGTTAAGGAAGTATTCCACTCAAAATGCCCCCAGGTCTTGAACGGATCGGGATGGTACAGGGTTCTGAATCCTGCGCGTTGTGTTTTCTCTACAACAAAATCCAGATCATCTTCCGAAAAATTGGTGATCAGGTAAGAGCGCATGGCGCCTCTTGATTCCTTGCCCCATTCTCCCTCGATCACCGGATGCGGCAGCCCCTGCTCAGTTTCTACTTTGCCGATCCGGCTTAGTATCCTGCTGCGCTGATCGCCGAACAGCGCGATCTTAGCACCGGCGATATTTCCCTCAGCGCCATTTACCGGAAGCACCAGCGCTTTTTCCACCTGATTCACTTTCCGGTATTCCTGCTGCGAACGGTTCCTGGCAGACAACTGGAATACGGCGCCATCCTTTGTATCGGCCACCGCAAAGTTGTAATACGGTGTGCTCGAAACAGAAAGATCCGTGTTACTGCCTGCATAATTGAACAAGATACTGTATGATTGTGCATATTCCTGGGGGATGCCGCCGTTGGTTTTTATATTCAGCGCCTGCATGGCAAAAGCAATATCCCCGCCCTGGGCCACGCCTACCACTTCGCCCACCACTTCATGGGGTTCCACTTTTACCGGACCAAACACGATCGTTTTATAGACGCTGCTGATCTTAATTACTTCGTAGGTTATGGCTTGCTGCTGCTGCCGTACCAGCAATTCAATAACCGCGTTATCTTCCATGGTCATCAGGAATGTATTGCCGGTCACTTTTAGTGCCGTGGGAAGCACAACCTGCCCGTCTTTTACAGCAGAAATCATTGGATAAGTTCCTTTGCCGATAATTTCCCGGCCTTGCACTTTGATGGACGTGTAAAATCCCTTGCCGTTAATAACAATAGTTGTAAATGCTGTTTTAAGCTCTACAGCGTGGATCCAACGGGAGCACAAAATAAATACCAGGATCACTGTCCATTTTTTACCGTTCATATTCCTCTGTCTAAATTATCAATGCTGTTAAGCTACGATTTTTATTCGGCTGATTGCATGGTACTCAAATGAGCGCATTTCAATTTTCCGCTTCATACGCAAAATGCGGTCGCCGGGGCAGCGACCGGTAGCTGGAAAACAAATTTTGTTAAATTGCCCGCTTTCATTTTACAGAATTATCCAAAATTTTTTCGGGTTCGCCAATACACTTAAATTCAAATTTAATTACAGGAGATTGAGCTCCGGAAAAATCACTGCTTATCTTAAGTGCATTTAATCCTTTAGTCAATGTAGGCATGGCACCACCATACACCTTCTCCATTCTGTCCCAATGCTTATCACATAAGTATACCCCTGTTGTATCGCCAATCAGTTTATCACCTGCTTTAATAGTACCATCTAATTCCAAATGCTGATACTGGTTTAATTCTATACGAATATTGGAAACCGAGGCAGCGGCATTACCATCAGAAGATGTAGCTACAGCATAAAATAAAAGCGGCTGCTCTTCAAATGGATTGTTGATATTGAACCGGTCTGCAACAGGTTCCCCTGTTTGTACATACCGGAATTTGTGTTCATATCCGCCTTTCAACACAACAGGATAAAGATTCCAACTACCTTGCCCGGTACTTTCCAGGTGAAACTCATTTTCCGGATCACTTAATTTTTGAATTTGCGTTAATGAGAATGCTTTTGCTGCTCTTGCTTTCTGCCATTCCTGCACCGCAGTGAATATAGCTTCTTTAAAGCCATTATTATCAAAGTTTTCGTCTACCCTTAACAGGTAGCCTGCATTGAACGCGGCACTGCGTGCCTGGATCCATTCTGTTTCTTCTACCCTGTAATCTGCGCCCATACTAAACCAGCCTAACATGTGCGGGATATAGTTGCGCTGAAAATATCTTTGATTTTCCAATCTGTAATTAACCTGGCTTTGCCGGAGGGCATTATACCAGGGTTCACCCCAATTCATAAAGGAAAGAATATGCCAGTAATAATGAAAAGTACCTGCGCCGCAGGTGAGCACATATCTATTGAGATTGCGGTACCACCGGTCAATAAATTTTGCTGCGCCATACGTACCATGTCCTGTGGGGGATTCACCACCATACCCATCAAAATCCATCAGCCCTAATCCTGTTTCTTTACAAACTGCAGCAAGACGGTCAGCATATGCATTTTGAAGATTAATATCAGGATAAAATCCGCTATAGTCATTGTTAACCAGTTTGTCAATGCCCGAGTTTAGGGCATGTGCTGATGCTTTGGTTCCAAATTGTCCTCTCTTGCAATCCAGCAATCGCCAGGGAGCTTCTTTAGATACTTCACGATAACCAATCAGCTCCTTTCCAATCTTAACGGTACGGGTTCCCGATATGCCTTTAAAAAAAAGAGGATCTTTAATATATAGTACATTATCTGAAATACCTGCTTCCCGGGTTAGCACACTGCTCCCGGCTTTACAAAGACTATCACTCGGAACAGGAGAAACATAGGCATCGTTAGTACCGGTAAACATAGTTAATGTATGTACGCCTAATGCAATGCTGTCGCTCCAGGCAGTATCAGTAACCTTTTTAATTTCTGCTGCTCCTCCCGGATATCGTTTTGTTTTCAACCCGAAATGCCCCCAACTTTGAAACAAATCACCAATGTGAATTAGCTTAAACCCGAACTGTCTCGCATATTCTATTCCTTTATTCATATCCTTTCCTTCAAACATCAGGTAAGCTTGGCCTGGTATGGAAGAGCGTTTTACCCATTTTCCATTCAGCATCTGGTGAGGCAGGTTCTCTGACAGTTCAATTTTTTCGATCACGTTGATTACTTCTGTTTCCGGACAACCGAAAAATGCAATCCCGGAATGTAAAAAATCAACATCAACCGGCTCTGCAAACTGTGGTCTGCCGCCATTATCAATAATCCTGGGGATTCTTCTGTCGCGGGAAAAAAGCCTCAGTTCACTTCCATAATTTTTTTTAACGGCTGCGCTTCCCCTGTACATACGCACATACGCAGGCATATCACCCGTAACGTTCACGTTAACCTGTACAGGCTCTCCTATATGCGATTTTAGCGAGTCGGGTAAATACTGGCCCGGTAACGGATCAATGAATGACCCTCCGCCTGCATTATCATTTCCTTCAGGCAGCCCTTCGATGGTATTAATATCCAATGCCTGCATCCCTATTCCAAATTGATTGTCGTGTACTACACAAATGGTTTCACCTATTGATTCCTGTATGGAAGTGGCATAAGGTCCCCAAACTACTGCTTGTATCTTATTCCTTGGTATGAGGGATTTCAGTCTAAAAACAATGTACTCATCTTTGCCTGATATCATTATTTCTGCAATAGAACCATTGCCATATTTAAGTGTAATCAAATTCTTTTTCTGATTAAAAGAGGCTGCCACGGGCTTAAAATATATACTGTCTTTATACAATGACAACAGCGCAGATGATTGCCCGGCGGGAGAATAGTTTCGTCCTGATGCTTTATCTGTCAATGCGGCAACATTGCCTTCTTTGTTGAGTACTAATTTTAAATACTTCGTTTCAAGATTAATGCTTTGCGCGGTACAGATACAGGTTATACACCCCAAAATAAAAACGAAACTTATTTTTATTGGCAGGTACATATGATGGTTTTAGATTACTGATAGCCGGATTGTTTTGGAAAATGAATAAAGAATAAAGGCAGAGCGTTACTGGAACGCTCCACCTTTTACTATGTAGCCCCTGTATTATTGTAAAGGATCAAAATCGCCGTCCCAGTTGTTATTCTGTTTTAAAAGCGTATTTCTGTCCATCCTTGCTTTGGGAAGTCCATAAAAGTAAAATTTGTCAGGAATGACAATATCCGAGTTTTCCGTTTCAACCACAGTTGATTTAAATTTAGTCCACACTGTATTAATATTATCCAAAGGCTGTACGTCAGTCTCACCGGACTTGAGCTCTATAGCCAGACCATGCCTTTGCCTTAGCGCTCTTAAATAACCAAACATTTTCCAGCGGCGCAGATCATCCCAACGCTTGTTTTCAAAACAGAATTCTACAAAACGTTCATTTTGATAAGCGCTGCGGATATCGGCCTGGGAAGCGGCAGTAATACCATAATTGCCAGCTCCCGGCAGAATGCCTGCCCGTTGTCTTATCTGGTACAATACGTTCAAAGCCTCGCTGGTCTTGCCTGTCTCATTAGCGGCCTCACCGTAATTCATAAGCACTTCGGCATAGCGGATTTCCGGCCAGTCAACAGCAGCATTATAAACAGTTCCTGCTGCAATGGTTTTATCAATTGCCTTGATCCTGTAAAAGCTTGAGTTCGACCAAAGCGGGTCGGTAGTCACCTGGTTATGCTGCCCCGTAATTCCTGTAGCGCCTTTATAATCATCAATATGATTAAAATAAGTCCACAAGTAAGTATTGGATGCCTTCATACCTGCCAGATATTGATTGGGCGATCCGTTGTAATAAATATTTGCATAAAACCTGTCATCCCTGTTACGGAAAAGCGTATCGTATAACCTTGTTTGCGATGCCCATGAAGAACCATCCTTCATGGGGAAAGCATCTACCAGTTCAAGAGATGGCCTGTCGTATCCTACGTCATCCTTTGACCAGTTAAGGGGCATCAACCCACCCTGGAAATAGGTAGCCTGGGGGTAGTTATATCTTCTTACCATAACAACTTCCTTATTCAATTCGTCGTCCCATATTTTGTTGTAAGATGAGTATAAGCCTTTACCCTGTGCAACCAAAAAATCCATAGCCTCCTTGTTTGCATCATAGGCTTTCTGCCATGAAGCCACTCCTCCAAGACCATTGAACAAAGGACTTGCAAAAAACAACAATACTCTTCCTTTAAAAGCCATAGCTGCGCCTCTGTCTATTCTTCCAACATTTTCCCCTGTCCAGGCATTTGGTAACCCGGAAATAGCATCATCCAGATCTTTCAGGATCTGTGTCACACATTCCGAAGTTTTGCTCCTGGGAACTTGTAATGCAGTCAGATCTGTAGTAGGTTTTTGCGCCTCAAGGATCAAAGGCATGCCGCCATAATTTTTTACTATGCTATAATACGCCCATGCTCTCCAAAACAAAGCCTGACCTTTCAACCTGGCTTTGTCTTCTTCAGCAAATGTTGCGTTGCCAATATTGTCAAGGAAAATGTTGATTGTCCGTATATTGTTATACTGGCCAAACCCATCGTAAGAATCATTGGTTGCCGTTCCACCAAGCCATCCGTTAGCCTGGCGCTGATACGCAACACCTTCGTCAGTTCCATTACCCGATCCATAAGTATTTCCGGGCATTAGTGTCGCATAAATATTATTCAAATAAGCTGTTGCTATTGCAGGGCTGGTCCACACATCAGATGGATTCACCGCAGTTAGATTCTTTTTGTCCAATACTTTCTCGCAGCCGCCAAGCCACAGCAGGGCAGCAAATGAAAGCAGGAACATCTTAATCATATAGATTGACTTTTTCATTGTAGGTAGATTCTTGTTTTAAAATGATTATAACCTGACATTGATACCGGCAGCGTATGCACGCATTGTGGGATAGCTCATGAACTGGTACACTTCAGGATCGTAAAACTTGAATTTTGACAGGTAAAACAAATTATTGCCCGACACAAAAATGCTAATACCACTCACTCCGGCTTTCTTTATAAAGCGGGATGACAACTCATAACCAAGGTTGATGTATTTCAGTCGTATAAAACTTCCGTTATATACATTGAAATTGGACGTTTGTGTATATCCATACGACTGAGGATTACCCCAGGGATATAATTTAGGTGTTGTGCCGTTTTGATTATCGGCGCTCCATGAATCGTCATGGTAGCTGGGCACTTTAGCACCACCTCCAAAATTCCTGCCCCACGCATCATTATAAGACACCTTAAAACCGGCTAGACCTGAAAATAAGGCTTCAAGCGTGATGCCCTTATAATTGAGATTTATCAATAAGCCTGCTGAATAAGGTGCAGAGCCGGAGCCAAAATACTTGCCAAGCATTACACGGTCATAACTGTCAACCTTGCCATCGGGCTTGCCTGCAGATCCATTAATATCCTCAAATATTGCAGAACCCAATGTTGGAGGCGCTCCAAAAAATGTAAAACCTGCCGGTAGCGCATTTATCTGATCCTGAGTTGTAAAAATTCCTTTATAAACATAGCCTGTACCATAACCTAAGGTCTTACCATTCGGGTTGTCGACAGGAAGGGCATTCAAAGCCACGTCTTTCTTAATAACTTCATTGGTTGCCACACTGAAATTGCCGCGTACATTCAGGGTAAAGTCTTTACCGAATGTGTGCCTGTACCCCAATTCCAATTCAAAGCCCTTCGAATCCACGACTGCATAATTTTCTGCGGGGAGAGAGCTTCCAAATTCACTGGGGAGAACGAGGATACGGCTGCCCAAAATATCATAAGTATGCCGCTTCCAGAAATCAGCGGTAAAGCTGAAGTCTTTTAAAATAATCAAATCAAGACCGGCATTGTATGAGTTCGATTTCTCCCAGGTTAATCCCGGATTAGGGATTCCACCATAGGTCAGCCGCGGAGCCGTAGTTCCATTTGTACCTAAATAATAGGTTGAACTGGAAATATTATATTGATCGAGCCACAGCCATTTCCTGATATTCATGTCCTCGGGATCGTCAAAACCATTTGAACCAAATGAGAATCTGAGTTTTGCAAAATCAATTACTCCGGGAAGTTTTGAATTATCATAAAACGTTTCTTTGGATAATACCCAGCCTGCTGATATGGAAGGAAAGTTACCCCAGCGTTGGTCCGGAGCGAATTTTATAGATGCGTCCCTGCGCATCGAAGCCGATAGCAAATACTTTCCATCGTAATCGTAATTAGCCCTGAAAATATAAGATAGTCTCCCGTCCTGACCCTCATTGCCACTGTTGCGCCAGTCCTGGGTATTACCGCTTGCTGCAAAAAACTGATCGGTAGGCAGCAGAGGGAAATTATACCTGTAGGCAGTGAATGCATTGTTTTGATTTTCCCATTGCTCATAAATGACATCGCCACTCACATGATGACGGCCAAATGTTTGATCGTAAGAAATTTGTCCGTTTAACTGGTAGGAATTGCTTTTGTAAAATTCATTGCCAATATATTCCGTACCCGGTTCACTACTCATTGTTGAGCCAATTATCTCACTAGTGCGAATGAGGTTGTTTGTACCTGTAGTTTTGAAATTGTAGAGGAGTTGCCTTTTTGCAAAGGTTTTAATGTAGTTATTCTCAATATTCCTACTGTAAGCCATTTTAAGAGAAAGCCCCTTTACAAACGGCACCTTGTATTCAGCGTTGAGCAATGCATCCACCTGTTGGTTATTGCTTCGCCAGTACCCTCCATTTTTCATCATTTCAACAGGATTCCCCAACCAGCCGGGATTAACCGGCTTGCCATCAATATAGGCCGGAGCCCAGGCATCCCAGTATAACAATTTACCCCAAAGATTGTTGAGGTCAACCGATCCATAATCATAAGTAAAATTGAACCGGTTGCGTGTTCCGTAACTGGTGCTCAGGTTCAATCCAACAGTTAAATCACGGGAAAGTTTTGCGTTAATCTTTCCTCTTAAATTGTATTTATCGTACCAGACATTCGGGAGAAAGCCATTCTCTTTATAATAAGATCCGCCGAGGTAATAGGTAATTATATCATTACCGCCCGAAGCACTTAACGCATATTTTTGATTGTTTGGATCCTGATAAGCTGCATCTAAGTAATTTTCTCCTTTAGGATTGTTTTTTAATACCCAATCAATCTCATCTTGTCCCATGCCCCCATTAACAGCCTGAGATAACTTCAAAGCATCCGCAACGTTCAGATAAGATGGATATTTGCCTGGTTTTTGCACTCCAAAAATAGTATTAAACTGAATGACGGGTTTTCCGGATCTCCCTGATTTTGTTGTTATCAATACAACTCCGTTGGTGGAACGGGAACCATAAATAGCGGCGGAAGCGGCGTCTTTCAAAATGGTAATGTCGGCAACTTCATTAGGGTCCAATGCGTCAAAACTGGTTTTATCTCTTACCACTCCATCAATTACATAAACAGATGCACCACCATTCAAAGAAGCTTGTGCTCTCACCCGTATGCCTGAAGATATGCCCGGTGTGCCGGTTCCTGATTGCACATAGGTTCCGCTTAACCGGCCCGCCAGAACGTTAGATAAATTCGAAGTTGGGATCAGGCTGATTTCATTGGCTTTAATACTCGACACTGCAGAAGTTAGACTTGCTTTTTTTTGCGTACCATAGCCAATTACCACCGTTTCCTCCAGATTTTGCACCGCAACTTTCAATACAATATTCCAGTTTTTTTGCCCACTTACGGAAACTTCCTGCGTTTCATAGCCAACAAAAGAAAAAATAAGCTTGTCATTGTTTTCAGCCGTAACGGTAAATGCACCATTTTCATCAGATACAGTGGTTATATTCTTCCCTTTTACCTTTATACTCGCTCCGGGCATTGGAGCACCTTTTTCATCCCTTATTACTCCCTTAATCTCGACAGGTGGTAAAACCTCTGATTCAACTCCCTGAGGTAAAATCTCTCTTTTCCTTATTACAATCGTCCTGTCAAAAATGGCATAGCTGAGCGGCTGATTCTGAAAGCATTGTTCAAGCGTTTGTTGCAGAGGAGCGTTTGTTAGAGAAAGCGACACTTTTTCCGCTTTTTTGAGGAGCTTTTCATTAAAAAAAAACTGGTAGCCGCTTTGTTTTCCAATTTCATTCAGTACTTTCTCCAGGGAACTGTTCTTTACATTCAGGGTGATTTGCTGGCTGAAACTCCTGGCACTTACCTGCAGACAGACCGTCAATAAGATGATGACAGTAATCTTCATGATAAACAGCATTTTTTTTAACCGTTCATTTCGTAGTACGTTGAAACAAAACGGTTTTTGTGGTTTGGCTTTTGTTCCGGGCATTGCAAAAAATACCCGTTCAAAGTGCGCATAAATTTGCATACTTTTGGTTTGTTTTGGGTGAATAAATAATCAGTCTTACCTGACTTTGTTATGATTGTTGACCCAAATATTCAAGCCAGTAGTGTCTCAACCACTGCCGGCTTTTTTTGTATCAACAAAAAGTTTATAATTTATTTAATTGCCCGGTTCAGCGGGCTTTATGTCCACTATTTTATCATGTATTGTTGCGTTGATTTCACTGTATTCAAGAATTTTCAGAAACTCTGATAGATTAATATTTTTCGACAACCCGCCGCTCAAAATATCTGCCGGGATTTTACCGGGATAGTTCACTTCTATATCATACCATCTTGCTGCCTGCCGCATAACAGTTTGTATATTAGCTTTTCTAAAAAGGAACCTTCCGTTTTTCCATGCCATCACCGCTTCTAAATCTGCATCTTTATTTACGCTTATGCCATTCCCTATCAGTGCTTGCTGGCCCGGAGTGATTGTGACAGATTTTGATCCCGGTTTTGCTATCTCTACTGAGCCTTCCAGTAAAGTAACTGAAGAGCCGGGTTCATCATCATAAGCATTGATATTAAAGTGGGTGCCCAGTACATGAACCTCCTCAATACTCCCGTCATCATGTTTCACCCGGACGGTAAACGGAATTTTTTCTCCCGTTGTATTGCGTTGTGCCGCAACTTCAAAATAAGCCTCTCCCGACATTTCTACTATCCTTTCTCTGGACATGAACATAACGGGATAACGAACAGAAGACGCTGAATTTAACCACACTTTTGTGCCGTCTGATAATACAAGTGCATATTCTCGTCCTTTAGGCGTACTCACCGTATTAAAGACTTTTGCTGCAGCCTCGTGTTCTGTTGCTGTATATTCAAGTGTGCCTTTTTTATTTGAGATGGTTGTTGTACCCTGCACAGCCAACTGACCGCCTTTTACACTGTCAAGTAATATCTGATCTCCATTATTTAAGGTAAGAATGGCACCCGTCTTCCCGGGTAATACATCCCTACTCTCTGCTATCGTAGTCTCAGGTGCAGAACTTGCAACATTACGCCGGGCGTCGGGATTTGATAAGAGGGCATATATTACTGTGGAAACTGTAATGGCAGCAACAGACGCAGCAACAGCCCATATAATTCTTTTCTTTTTGAAAGAAACTATTTTGCTTCTTTGACGTTCAATATTTCCGAACACACGCCTGCGTAACGAATCAGAAAATAGTTGCTTCTCCTCTTCCGTCCATTTCCAGTCACTGTCTTTTTCGAGCATTATATACCATGCTTCTATGGCATTTTTTTCTTCTTCAGTGCATAATCCGGCGTTGTATCGCACTAATAATGCTTTTGCTTCTTCATTGGTCATAATTGATATTTAAAACGCACACGTTTACTGTATTATGTTCCGTAAAAAGACAGTTGGTAGTAGATAAAATAAAAAAACAGGGATGATAATAATGGGATGGTTATATGGAAGCTATCAAAATCAGACAAATAATGAGTGAAATACATAATTCTCTGACCGAGCGGCGAATAATTTTAATGGCATTGTTTACCTGCTTTTTTACCGTGGTTTCCGCAATCCCCATCTGGGTAGCAATTTCTTTATAGCTGAGCTGTTCATTACGGCTCATAACAAATACTACCTTCATTTTGGGCGGAAGTGTTGATACTATTGCTGCGATTTTATCTTCTATTTCCTTATACTCAATATTTTGCTGGGCAAATAATTCATTATGTTCAAGCATCCATGAAAGACTTGACAGAAAATTCCGTTTAGAGATATTTTTCTCAATGTACTTTATTGCATGATTTCTGACGCTTTTCAGGAGATACGCTCCAAGCGTCCCGGTTATAAGAAGCTCCCGTCTCCTTTTCCAGATAGATAGAAAAACCTCCTGAACTATATCTACTGCATCCTCTGGTGAATGGATCACTTTCAGGACGTGCATCGTCATTTTTTCCCAGTACCGATCATAAATTTCAGTAAATGCAGATTCGTCATTTTCATGAAGCAAATTCAGCAATTCACTATCAGTTAGTTTATAGTACATTATTCAGTAAATTAGGCAGGCTGGGTAAAGTTAAATATTTTTTGAATGATAAATATTTTTCAGCGATTCAGCAGCGATTCAGTTAGTAAATATATTTAACCGGTTCCAATACTGCGTCAAAATTCAGGCAATGCTTCGCCTGTAAGCTTTATAGGCTGTTTTTCATTTTCCGACTTTTTTTATGCGTGTGTACTTTCTTTTTAACGTGGTTAAACAAACCCTGTTGGTGGTGCAGGCTTATCACCTGAAGCTATTGGCTCCCGTAAGTTTTATCTATCCTGAGTACAGCCTTATCTGGTGCTTTTTATTATCAATGCTTGTTAGTGTTTGTACACAAAGCGCCTGGTATTTCATGGCACAAAGAAATTGCTGCCACAGGTATTTGAGGGTGATTTTTTTAAAGCGTTGTAACAGGTCTTGTATTTGGCAGGTGTGTTCCAGTAGTTGGTTGAGCAGATGCGCTATCAGCATGCAATGATAATAGTTCTGCCGGGCGTAAAATGATGTTCTGCTATATAAATGCTCCATGTTGTAGCCATTGTTTTTTTTCTCCGTTAAACCCTTCGTTTTCTATTTTCCATCTTAGCCTTCCAGCCTTGCTCAGGTTTTTTACGGTTGACTTATCAACAGGCAGACTGGTAATACGCACAAAGTTGGTTGTGGACGATTTGCCGGTTATTGGCCGGAAAATAGCTCCGCATGATTTTTCGCAATTCGTAGGCCATATCAGCACCATCAATAGTCTCGTCTTTTGCCTCAATTTTCCTTAATGAGGAAGCATAATTGCATTTGTTACCCAATATAAAAACACCTATCTTCACTACAACAAAAACCCACTGCTAATGCCATAACAGCGGGCTTTAAAAAACAAAATATGGGTAACAAATCTACTTTAATATAGAAAGTATCAGCAGCCCGCAAGGGCTTTTTATCCCCACAACTCTCCTTGAACTTAATTAGCCGAAAAATATTTTTACGGAGATTACTCAAACCCTTATTTGACTTGGTTATTTTTTACTCGCTGAATCGCTGCAATCTATAAACCCTGCACCTCTTAACTTTGCTTCTTATGGGTCACAAAAAGTTAATACGGTTCGAAGCAATAAAAAGCTTTCCTAATGTATTGCAGTATCCAAAAGATATGCAGGGTAAATGGAACAACTTTTTGGGTAATGAGCATGGCATTACCCTTGAATTGGCCTGTGGGAAGGGCGAATATACGGTAGCCCTTGCGCAAAAATATCCCAATCGAAATTTTATAGGTATTGATTTGAAAGGAAACAGGATTTGGGTGGGCGCTAAACAATGTTTAGATACCGGAATTAAAAATGCTGTGTTTTTAAGAACCCAGATTGAAAAAATAACCGATTATTTTAGTCCTTCGGAAGTGCAGGAAATATGGATTACATTTCCGGACCCACAGTTACGGGTATCGCGTGCAAAGAAGCGGCTGACCCATCCCCGGTTTTTGAGACTGTATCGGCAGATACTCGCGCCGGGCGGGTTTGTACATTTAAAAACTGATTCTCCGGACCTCTATCAATTTACGAAATTAGTATGTGCATTATTTGAACTTCCTTTGTGGGAAGATGACGACCATGTGTATGCGAAAGAAGAAATTAGCGATGAACTGAAAATAAAAACGCATTACGAGGGATTAGATATTGCAGGTAGTAACCGGATACATTATTTAAAGTTCAGCCTGCCGCATACGCTTCCATTAGAAAAGGATGAACAACTGAAACAGTTATTGCAGGAACCCCGCCATGAGCCATAAAATAAAATCAGAAATCAGAAATCAGAAAAAGCCCAAAAAGGTTGCTGCACCTCATAAGGATTCTTTTTTTGAGATGGTATTTGACGTTGTACGACTTATTCCCAAAGGCCGGGCTACTTCATACGGCGCTATTGCAGCTTACCTCGGCACTAAACTTTCTGCGCGTATGGTTGGTTGGGCTATGAATGCAGCCCAAAGCAGCTATCCTCCGGTGCCTGCCCACAGGGTAGTCAACCGAAACGGCATGCTAACCGGCAAACATCATTTTGCAACACCTACTTTGATGGAAGACCTGTTGAAAAGTGAAGGCATAAAAGTGAAGAACGACACAATTGTACATTTTGAAAAAGTTTTTTGGGACCCAACCCGCGAACTGGAAATCCTTTAACAGGGTTCGGCACTGTTGAATGATTTGCCGTAAACGCTAAAAGTCCCGGATACAAAATTTCCCGGCTTGCACAGTATCTTTTTGTCATATTATACTCTTACTCTGTTATGTATAAGCCATCCGGAATAATTATGCCATTGGCTGCAGCCGGTTTATTATTAACCGCGGCGTGTTCAAATCAAAAATCTAACCAGCCAATGTATTTTACAGAAACACAACTCACTCACGACCCTTACGGACATTACCTGAATTCTACCCAGGTATTTTCGCCAGATGATGAATGGATTGTTTATGATACCCGTAATGAGGATGGCGGTATAGGCATTACCGGAAGTATAGAAATGGTAAATGTAGCTACCGGCAAGGTGCAACCGTTGTACAAAACACAAAATCAAACCCGGTACGGACCAGGCGTAGGTGCCGCCACTTTTTCGCCCACCGATTCCACCGTATTGTTCATCCACGGGATTCGCAACGCCAATGAAGCAGCCCCCTATGGGTTTGCACGGCGCACAGGAGTGACTATCCGTACCCTCCACCCGTTTGAGCCTGTATTTGCAGATGCCCGCAACGTCATCTCACCTTTTACACCCGGAGCATTACGTGGCGGAACCCATGCACATACCTGGAGTGGAGACGGGCAATGGATTAGCTGCACCTATAATGATTATGTCCTGGAGCAATTGTCTAAAACAGATCCCACCGATAAAGATCTGCGAACCATTGCGGTGATGATGCCCGGAGACGTAACGGTTCCCGACGATGGTACACTGGAAAACAATAGCGGGCATTATTTTTCAGCCTTAGTGGCGGAGGTTACAGAAAACCCAAAACCGGGAACCGATGAGATTGACAAAGCCTTTGATGAGTGCTGGATCGGCCGGAAAGGTTATCAAAAAGCAGACGGAAGCTGGCAGCACCGTGCCGTTGCCTTTCAGGGAAATGTGCGCAACACCAAAAACGAAACTGTTGCAGAAGTATTCGTTACCGATATTCCGGATGATATCCGTCATCCGGCACCGGGTGGTCATTTAGAAGGAACGGCCCGTACGCGGCCTGACCTGCCCACAGGCGTTTCACAAAGGAGGATTACCCATACTGATAAAGGTATTGAGGGGCCAAGGCACTGGCTGCGTACCACTTCAGACGGTGCGCTGATCTTTTTTATGGCAAAGGACGCTAAAGGCACTATACAAATTTTTGCCGTTTCACCCAATGGCGGAAATATCCGTCAAATCACTTTTAATACTTTTTCCATCCAGGGGCCACTGAACGTTAGTCCGAACGATCAATTTGTTTCTTACATTGCCGATAACAGTGTATTTATCACCGACATAAAAACGCATACTTCAGAACGGCTAACGCCCCGCAGCACAGACGCAGATGCCCCATTTGGTGCGGTAATCTGGTCTAACGACGGGCATTCACTTGCATTCAATCGCCGCGTATTACATGAGGGGAAACCCTTCATTCAAATTTTCCTTTTGAAACAACATTGATCAATCAAAGGCTCGGACAAAGGATACGGAAATGCAATGCTCATGGTGTGCAGCGAATGGCTAAATTTGATGGTCATTAGGTTGCACAATAAACCGGTTATGTCACGGAAGCTTACTTTTCTTTACCTGACAGCAGCACTGTTTGCCTGCAGCAGTTGCAGTCGCTACTATTATCGGCCCAATGCCGTTAATACGCCTTTATTGACGGATGCCGGTCAGGCACATCTGAATATTGCGGGTAGCATTGGGAGTACTACTGATGATTTTGAAGATGACGGCACCTCCTATCTTTTTGATCTGCAGGCGTCGGTGTCTCCAATAAAACACCTCGGAATTATTGCCAATTACAGTACATACAAATACACACCCGATAACCCCGATGCAATAAATGGAAACGTGGATGGCAAGGCGCATCTGCTCGAATTTGGTGTGGGTGGCTATTACGCAAAGGGCAACAAATTTAAAATGGTGGTAGACTGTTATGCAGGTTACGGAGGCGGGCAGATCAGAAGTGATGTGGATATGCGCATCAATCGTTTTTTTATTCAACCGGGTATTGGGGTACGCTCTCCTTTTTTTGACGCTGCCTTTAATTTACGCCTGGTGAGTGCTAAGTACAGCAGTTTTGACGGAAAGGGAATGAGCTATGATTACCTGTTGTCACAAGGGCTAATCAACGACAATGGCCAGCGCCGCATTGATAATACGCGTTACGCTTTTGCAGAACCCTCCTTTACGGTACGTACAGGTTATAAGTTTCTCAAAGCACAACTTCAAATGGTTTTTGCCCAGGAAATTTCCAGTGTTCCCTGGGATTATCATCCGTCCAGATATACCGCTGGCGTTTATTTCAGCTTAGAGGAGGCTATTGCGGAAGCCAGGAAATAAGCGTACAGGCGGCATCAATGTTTTCCCGCGATACATATAATTTTCGGTGGATTTAAGAATAAGGATTTAACGACTCCAGGCAGGTTTACATTTAAGTATCCTCTTATAAACCGGGCAATCGGTTGTGTGAGCGCCTGGCAGATAACCGGCGCTCATCAGAAATTCATTTACAATTTCACCTCCCGTAAACTTGAATGTGGTTTTAAAAATCTTCACCCACTCTTCCCTGGTTTTTGGGTGATAATGTTCTATCCAGTTTTTGAACGACCCAAATTCTTTTTGAAGCCGGGTAACTGCTTTCGCATTTTCAATAGCAGCGTTTACTTTCAACCTGTTCCGGATGATACCTGCATCGTTTAACAAACGCTCCCTGTCCTTATCGGTATATTTTGCTATTCGGGCAATATTAAAGTTGTGGTAAGCCTTCCGGAATGCATCCTCCTTTTTTAAAATGGTTGTCCAACTTAACCCAGCCTGATTTATTTCCATTATTAAACGACCAAACAACTCATTATCCTCTGCGATAGGAAATCCGTAATGATTATTATGATAATTCCTGTTCACATTGTCTTCTGCGGCAGGCAACCCGTTTACGTAACTACAATAACTCATATTGAAAAATAAAAGTGAAGTAATTCGAACAAAGAAATCCCAATAATTCTTTTATGTTTAGAGCGCACGGAAATGAAGTAGCTGTTCGCCCGTTATTTGAACTCCCAATTTTCGGGTACCGGCCGGTACCCGAACCTCCGTAGGAAGAAAAATTTCAAGTTATCCCACATCCACCGTATCATATACCACTACCTTCTTCCAAAGATGTTTGCATTCCTTCACGAAAGCAAGGTGGATGGGGTCAGCCTGGTAACTATCGTGATCCGCTTTATTCGTAAACAACAGGAGCCAGGAAACGGAATAGGAGCGGTCAATAACGTCGCGGTGAGTATCGGCAGGTTTGCCAATATAGAACGACCTGATGGTTTTTACGGAAGAAAGCTTCCGCAATCCCGCAACTAAATTTTCAAAATCCGCCTGGTTGTCAGGACTGTTCAGCCAAAAGTACACATGATGGATAAAGGTGCCACTATCACTCATAACCTGAGATTTTACAAAAATCGTTTGCGATTTTGATGATGAACCGTTGGAAAAATTTGAGCAACAAACTTACGATGTGAAATTTTATACGCGCATAAATTTATGAAAAGCTTAATTCATTTCCTTCAGCCAGTCTTTAATTCCTTTATAAATTTTCCGGGCTACAGCGCGATGGAACTGAGGATCAAGAATTTTCTTTTCGTCTTCTGCGTTGCTTAAAAAGGCTACTTCAACCAAACAATTCGGGTACTCGGTAGGCCCATTAAGCGAAAAATTAAAACTTCCTATATTTCCCGCATCGCGCAGAGAAAGTTCCAGCATGCGCTTCAATATAAATTGAGACAGACTTCTGTAGCCTATATAACGGTAATAAGTGCTGGTGCCATTCACCGATACATTTCCCGAAGCATTCAGATGAATGCTGATTAAAAGGTGGGGCTGCGCATCACGGAGTGCTTCTGTTCTTTCTATCATACTCAACGTAGTATCTGTATCGCGGGTCATGAACGTAGACACTCTTTTCCGCCTCATCAGCCTGTTTAATTCCCGGGCAATTTTAAGGGTATAGGTTTTCTCCTGCACACCGCTGGCAACCCCCGCAGCACCGGTATTTGTACCACCATGTCCGGCATCAATACCAACTAATAATTTTTGAATTTTTAAACGATCAGGCTGTCGGTTTACGCGTATCACAAGCTTTTGTCCTGAACTGTCATAGGCGATATGGTAACCCCAATGCTGGTTATGCTTTAACTCGATAAATATCCGCATAACATCATCTTCTGTTTGTTCATACCAGGTGTTCGTGATTTCCTTTACCGTTCCAAATTGTGATATCCAGTTGGTATTGGAAGTGGCGCCAAAAATATCAACCACAATACGCCAGGGATGTATTTGCTGGATGCTCCGATAGGGTAGTCGCCCGTCTACACCGATCGCAACGTAATCAAACTGATTATCACCGTATACGCGCCAGCTTGAAGTAAGATGAAAGGGGGGCTGCATTATACCCGGTAGCGACTGCGTACTACTTTTTTCAATATACGCATAGTGATGTTTTGAAAGTTGCACTTTATAATCATTGCCAACAGAGTCAACTACCCGCATAACAACACCGGTATCCAGATAGGTCATTTTTGCGCCACCAAGACGATCCTGCCCTAAACCGTATTTCAAAAAAGGAAGCCTGCCTGTGGTTTGTACCATCTGCGTACCTGAAGAATCTTGTGCAGGAAGGAAAAAGGGAAACCCAAACAAACAGCAGCAGAGTAGCTTTTTCATTGGCTGAAGTTAACGTAAACCCTTCTGAATAAGAAAACCCCACGGCAGGCGTTGTGGGGTTTCTTTTTGTTTTCCGTTATGGTTTACATAAGCGAAAAAGATAAGCACATGTTTATATAGATTTCACACCACCGAGTTTCGTTGCAGCACTATGTGAATATATACGTATGATAACTACTGTAAGATAGGGGCATGCCCGCACGAAAACGGAAATTAAAAAGCCATTTAGCAAAAGCTAAATGGCTAACCTTATATTCCCTCTTTTATTGATTATCATTTCTCAATAACAACTTCAGTACCTATGGGCAGCATATCATACAGTTCATCCATATCAGTGTATCGTACCGATATACATCCTGCTGTCCAGTTTACGAATTTATCAATTACCCATTCCTCGTTAGGTCTCGTGCCATGAATTCCAATTCCACCGCCAATAGAAGCTTTTTTCGGTATCAGACCTTTTTCTTTACGCATTTTAAAACGTTCGTAGCTCTCGGTGGTTGGATAATCGAGCATCAAAAATTTACCCCAGGTTTTGTGAATTTTCTTTCCCACAATTCTGAAATGACCCTCTGGTGTTAACCGGTCACCTTCCATTCGTTTATCATCCTGGTTTTTATTTCCAAAAACTACCGGGTAGGTACCATACCACCCTTCCTGATCGAACAAAGTCATTTCATAGGCACTTTTCTTAATTACCAAACGATAAGCCGAACTGGTGGGAAAATTAGCCTTCAGGTTCTTACCCTGCAATGCAGTCGTATCTCCTGTTACCGAAACCAGATAGGGCATAGCAGGCACAGTATTATCAATGCTTTGAAAACCAAAGCCTGTTCCAATAATCAACCATGCAAAAAAGAAGCGTGCAGAACTGATCATAACGTAATATTAATTAGGCGCTAAAAAAACGCACAGCCGATCTTAATATTTCCACTTAGGCATTTCTTTAACCTTTGATATAACTGCAAATACAAAGCCGCAAATTGTTATCTCTTATATAATAAACCGAAGGCGTGAATATCACATTGTGTGCAGCGTGTTAAAATATTTTTAAGGATAAACAGGCGGTTAATAAAATTTTTCAATTTGAGTGAGTGGAGGATATACAGTGAAACACGAACGAAGTCAGCCAAACAAACTTCACAACCCCGCTTTTAACTCCAATAGAAAACCCTTCAGCTTTTCAAGTCGTTGAATAAGATCAAAATTTTGCTGGGCACCCGACTTGTTTTTTTTCAGATAACTTTTCGCCCCTTCAATCGTGTATTTCCGCTTACGCAGTAAGTGATGAATGAGTTTGAGATTTTTGATATCCTCAGGACGAAAATGGCGGTCTCCTTTTCGGTTCTTCCGTGGTTTCAAAATATCAAATTCGGTTTCCCAGTAACGCAGCAAAGAGGTATTTAGGTTGAACATAGCCGCCACCGCACCAATACTATAATACTGCTTCTTAAATAAGATATCATCATCGGGAACGTTTATCCTATCTGATTCAGCATCCATTTCCCTGATGGATTTTCTGCCGCGCTTTCCTTTTCGTAAAGAAACAGGCCCGCCTGTGTCATTTACAACGACAGTAGGACCAGAGGAGATTGAAGCCTCCTCCAAAACCTCATCAACTTCAGGTTCACCCATTCGAACAGGCGGTTGCAGCTCCTGTAAATTCAGACGAGGAACAGGCTTTGGAGGCGGCGCTTCATTCAAAGAAGCAAACAAATCCAACTGCTTATACATACCGCTAAATTAACGCAATACATAAAGAATAAACAGCTGAAATTATCAACATTTAGTCAAAGCTCTGGTTCCCCGATGCTGCAATTTTCACTATACGGTCAAATTGCTCAGGTGTAAGGTCATTATAAAAGAAGTAAATGGGATCAATATGCCGTTTGTTTTTCCGCACCTCATAGTGCAGATGCGGCCCGGTGGATTTGCCCGTGCTGCCCACCCAGCCAATCAGTTCTCCACGCTTTACCCGTAGGCCAACTTTAGCTTTAATACGGTATTGGTGGCCGTAAAGGGTTTCATATCCATAGCCATGATTAATGATAACATGATTGCCGTAACCATTGCCGGTATTGCCTGCCACCCTAACTACACCATCGGCTGTTGCGTAAATAGGGGTTCCTTGTGGAGCAGCAAAATCAAGACCGGCATGCATCTTAACCGTTTTGTATACAGGGTCTATCCGATAGCCGAAACCAGATGCCACTCTGCTAAGGTCTTTATTACTAACCGGCTGTATGGCAGGCGTAGCGGCAAGCAACTTTTCCTTATCCCTGATCATGCCTTCGATTTCCTGGTAAGACTTTTTCTGAGCAGCTACACGGTTCATCATTTTATCTAATGTGGCAGCAATGGAAAAAGCCAGTTCATTATCTTCCATACTTTCCACCAACTGGGCCTCCTGCTGTTTTTCAATTTGCTTTGCCCTTGCGCTATCGGGTATAGGGTCTGCTTCAAATATTTCCCGGTACACGTGATTGTCCCTTCGCTCCAGCTCCGTCATCTGCTGCTGAATAAATTTCACTTTACTATTAAGTAGCCGGTAATCTTCTTTAATCCGCTGGTTTTCCTGGCGCATTAACATCTCTTTTGGCGAATCCACCAACTGAAATGCAATCACTACAATAATCAATGCGGTAACTAAGGCTGCCGCTAAAAAGCCCAGGGCACGCAGCAACTTCACCCTCAGAGGGGTTACCAGTTTTTCATAACGGAGTGAATTGGTATTATAGTAATATTTAATTTTTTTCATGCAGCAGGAATCTGTTGCCGGCTTTATTCAGGCAGAAAAAATCAAGCCATAATTTAATTACCTTCGCACCCCGCACGGGGTGGGGCGAAAGCAAATATAAAATTTAAACGTTCAAACCCGCAAAAAATATAACGGAGTAATGATGACTTCAGTACAAATCAGAAAGGCCTTCCTCGATTTTTTTCAGTCTAAACAACACCATATTGTTGCTTCTGCTCCTATTGTGGTAAAAAACGATCCGACATTATTGTTTACCAATGCGGGTATGAATCAATTCAAAGACTTTTTTCTGGGAAACCGCATCGCACCTTACCAACGGGTAGCGAACTCTCAGAAATGTTTGCGCGTAAGCGGTAAACATAACGACCTTGAGGAAGTTGGAGTGGATACCTATCATCATACAATGTTTGAAATGCTGGGCAATTGGGGGTTTGGCGACGCTGCCCGTCCCGAAGGCGGCTATTTTAAAAAGGAGGCTATTGCCTGGAGTTGGGAATTACTAACCGCCATTTATCAAATACCCAAAAATCGCATCTATGTAACCATTTTTGAAGGAGACGAAAAAGAAGCCTTGCCTAAAGACGATGAAGCCTACCAGGAATGGAAAAAAGTAATTGCAGAAGACAGAATTTTACCCGGCTCAAAAAAAGACAATTTTTGGGAGATGGGCGATACCGGCCCCTGTGGCCCCTGTACGGAAATACACGTGGATTGCCGGGATGAAGAAGAACGAAAGAAGGTGGATGGAAAAACCCTGGTGAATAACGATCACCCCCAGGTTATTGAAATTTGGAACAATGTATTCATCCAATACAATCGTTTAAAGAATGGCTCACTGGAACAGCTTCCGGCACGCCATGTAGATACCGGAATGGGCTTTGAAAGATTGGTGAGGGTATTGCAGGGAAAAAACTCCAACTACGATACCGATATCTTCACCGGTACAATTGCGCAAATTGAATCGCTTACCGGGCAACGTTATGATTTTGGCAATAGCAAACAAGCTATCGCTTTTCGGGTACTGGCCGACCATATTCGTGCTATTTGTTTTACGATTGCCGACGGGCAGTTGCCCTCTAATACGGGTGCAGGCTATGTAATCAGACGAATTTTACGCAGAGCCGTTCGTTATTACTATTCCTATCTGAATTATAAACAACCCCTCTTGTATCAGTTAATGCCTGTGATTGGTGCCCAGTTTCAGGATGTATTTCCTGAATTGAATCAGCAGGCAGAATTTGTTACAAAAGTAATCAGGGAAGAAGAAGAAGCCTTTTTAAGAACCCTGGAGAAAGGGCTAAAACGAATTGCAGACATCATCGCATCCGTTGATGAACATTCGGTGATCTCAGGAAAAGACGTATTTGAATTATATGATACCTATGGTTTTCCAGCCGACCTTACACGATTGATAGCTGAAGAAAACAAACTGTCGGTAGATCAGCATGGCTTCGAAAAAGAAATGCTGGATCAAAAAAACCGCAGCCGCGCAGCAACTGTAATTGACACGGAAGACTGGATTGATGTTAACAAAGGCGACAAAGCCGAATTCGTAGGCTACCAGGATCTGGTGGTGGACACACAGGTGCTTAAACACAGGAAAGTAAAGGCAAAGGGAAAAGTGCAGTATCAATGGGTGTTGGCAAAAACACCGTTTTATGCCGAAAGTGGCGGTCAGGTGGGTGATCAGGGAACGCTGCAATTCGGCAATGAAAAGATTGTCGTTACGGATACCAAAAAAGAAAATGATCTGATCATTCACTATACCGACCAGGTTCCCAACAACGCTGCCTTGCCGATTATTGCCACCGTGAACTGGGAAAATCGGCTCAATACCATGTACAATCACACAGCCACCCATTTGCTCCATGCAGCCTTGCGGCAGGTGTTGGGTAATCACGTGGCACAAAAAGGATCGCTGGTTTCACCGGCAGAATTGCGTTTCGATTTTTCACATTTCGCTAAAGTAACCGATGAGGAACTTTGGAAAATCCAAACCCTGGTGAATGAGAAGATCCGCGAAAACATACCGGTTGTTATAAAGGAGATGCCAAAAGAGGAAGCATTGCAACAGGGAGCGATGGCACTGTTTGGAGAAAAATATGGCAACACGGTTCGTGTGGTAACTATTAACCCCACCTATTCTGTTGAACTCTGTGGAGGAACACACGTAAGCAATACCGGCATGATCGGCTCCTTCACTATTGTTTCAGAATCAGCAGTAGCAGCAGGAGTAAGACGAATTGAAGCGTTAACCGGACCCGCTGCATTGCAATACAGCTACCAACGCATCAGTAGTTATAAGCATATCAGCGAGTTATTGAAAGCCAAAGATCCTTTGTTGGCCATTGAAAAGCTCATTGAAGACAAGAATGCATTGCAAAAGAAAATTGATGCATTGGAAGCCCGGCAGTTGGTACAAATCAGAAATGAGTTGTTGCAAAAAGATGAAACCATCAATGGGGTAACATTTATTGGAGATATCGTACAGGTAAGCAATGCCGATGCCTTAAAAAAGATTTGTTTTGATGTAAAAAATAATCTTCGCGACCATGTAATTGTGCTTTGCGCCAATATTGATGGTAAACCATTTGTTGCGATTGGCATGTCGGATGTAGTAGCCAAAGCAAGGCAATTAAACGCGGCAGCTATCATCAAAGAACACATTGCGCCTATCATTAAAGGCGGAGGTGGCGGTCAGCCCACCCTGGCCACGGCAGGCGGACAGGACGCATCGCAGTTGCCGTTAGTTATTGAAAAAGTAAAAGCATTGATTTAAGAATCGTTTTACATAACCGCTTGAAAAATGGTAGTCGCCTGTCCGGCGATTAAAATCTGTTTGCATTACCCTCCGGATATTTTTCTTCAAAAAATAGCAGGCGCAGTTAACGTGTAATTGAATAACTTCAACTACTGGTCATTCATTCTTTTTCAACCCTATTCTCGCATAAAAAAGTTTTTTAGTATGGCGCGTTGTATATCACGTTTCATCCTGCTCCTTACCGTAATGTATTTTACGGCTTGTACGAACCCTTCCAGGCCCTCAGCAACCACCGATGTTGATCGGGAATATGTATTGGATACTAAAATGATCGGATACACCGGATTGTCGGGTGACATAGAAGGGATGCGAAACCCGGTGCTTCGGGCAAAAAAAGGCGAACGGGTAAGAATCAAAATTGTTAACGGAGAAGTAATGTCGCATGATATTGTTTTCGAGAAAGCAGGTGCTAAAAGTATGCCCATTGTAAATAAAGGAGATTCGGCGAGCATAATAATAGAAGCGAAGGAAGATGATATTTATTTCTGTAGCATCCCCGGCCACCGCCAGGTAATGCAGGGGCAGTTCAAGATTGTGGAAAACTTTGACATACCCGTTGCAGACGAAGGCGTTTCTCCCCGAAAGAACGGGAAGCCGCTCAACCTGGGATTTGAAAGAGGTAATTTGCAGGACTGGAAAGCCACCGGCGATGCTTTCAAACCTACGTCTGTAGCTTTTGATGCTGCTCCTTTGTATCCAGATTCTCTGATGATGAAGCAAGGGGGTGATTATTATGTAAGCAGCGGTGGCACTACGCATTACGATGCAACAGGAACGCTCACCTCCGAAACCTTCGAAATCACGCACCCCTGGGCAACATTTAAAATCTCTGGCGGAGCAATGGAAGGCACGCGAGTGGAGCTGGTGCTGGCAGATTCCGTAAAACCATTTTTTACTATTTCCGGCAGCATTACAGAAGACCATATCAATAGTAAGAGTCAGGCAGCGTTTCGGCCTGTTGTGGTTGACCTCAATCCTTATAAGGGTCGCAAAATGTTTATCCGCCTGGTGGATGAGGAAAATGGAAAGATGCCGGAGATTCAGTATGTGCGGGATAATATATGGGCACATATCGCCTTTGATGATTTTCGCTTTCACGACATACGCCCACGATTCTACAACGAATTAAGGCCGGAAGACATTGTTATACTTCCCGCCAGAGACATTGTGAAATATGCCGGATTATCCGGAACCGAAGCCGCAGCCGCAATGACAGTACCGGAAGGATTTTCCGTTCAACTTGGAGCCTCCGAACCTCAAATTGTAAAACCTATTGCCTTTGCCCAGGATGACCGCGGCCGGCTCTGGGTGGTAGAAGCCCAAACCTATCCCGTACGGGCCGAAGAAGGAAAGGGAAGAGACCGTATCCTGATCTTTGAAGACACCGACGGGAATGGCAGTCTCGACAGTCGCAAAGTGTTTATAGAAGGGCTGAACCTGGTGAGTGGTATAGCATTGGGCTTTGGCGGCGTATACGTAGGTGCCGCGCCTTATTTGTTATATATTCCTATAGATAAATCGGGAGATGCACCTGCTGGTAAACCGGAGGTATTACTGGATGGATTTGGGTATGAAGATACCCACGAAACTTTAAATACTTTTCGTTGGGGTCCTGATGGCTGGCTGTATGGCACCCATGGTGTGTTCACCCACTCCAATGTAGGAAAGCCAGGTGCACCCGACGCAGAACGGCAGCGGGTAAACGCAGGTGTATGGCGCTATCATCCGTTTCGTCATGAGTTTGAAGTTTTTGCTCATGGCACCAGCAATCCGTGGGGTTTGGATTTTAACGACTACGGCCATGCATTCATCACCGCCTGCGTTATACCGCACCTTTATCACATGATTCAGGGTGGAAGATATTTCCGGCAGGGTGGAAAGCATTTCAATCCCTATACTTACGACGATATCAAAACCATTGCAGATCACGTGCATTGGGCCGGAAAAAGCGGGCCTCATGCCGGAAACTTCCGGTCGGGAGCCGTTGGAGGTGGACACGCCCATGCTGGAGCGTTGTTTTACTTAGGTAACAAAAACTGGGGACGGGACAGAAACGCGATCATGATGAACAATCTGCACGGGCATCGTGTGAATACAGATATATTGTCGCGTGCCAGCTCTGGTTACCGGGCCAGTCATGGTAAAGATTTTATTTTGAGAAACGACTCCTGGTCGCTTTGGCTAAATTTTGAAATTACACCCTCCGGCTCCGTATATGTTATTGACTGGTACGACAGAAATCAATGTCATAATCCCAACCCCGCAGTACATAATAAAACACTGGGAAGGATATTCAGGATTTCACATAAAACAGATAAATGGGTACGCGTTGATCTCACCCAAAAAACCAACCAGGAACTGGCTGAACTGCAGTTGAACGACAACGAATGGTATGTACGGCATGCACGCCGTTTACTGCAGGAGAGAAAAGCGGGGGATGATGCGCACCGGGTATTATGGAATATCTTGAATAATAACCCTGATGCAACCCGTAAATTGCGTGCACTATGGGCGCTGCATGTTACCAATGGCATCAAACCCGATCAATGGAAGGGATTACTCAACGACAAAAGCGAATACGTTCGTTCCTGGGCAATCCAGTTGGCATCCGAGAATAAGACGGTCTCGACGGATATCCAGCAACAGTTTGAGCGCTTATCCGAAACCGATACCTCAGCATTGGTGCGCCTGTACCTGGCATCTGCACTACAGCGAATGAAACCGGAACAAAGATGGGTAATCCTGAAAAATCTATGTGCGAAAGAAGAAGACAATACAGATGCCAATATACCCCTGATGGTTTGGTATGCACTGGAACCATTGGCAGACACTGACCCCGCCAGGGCTTTAACGCTGGCGAAAGAAGCGAAGCTGTTAAATATTAAGGCATTTATGACCAGGCGTCAGGAAGATGCGAAAACCGGTAACGAAAATTCAACACCCAAAAACTAAACGAATGAAAAGGGAAGGAATAATAATGATGGCGATGCTTTTTATTCTTTCTGCAAAGTCACAAACCTCATTGCAAAAACTATATCCTGTAAGTTTTTCGAATGTAAAAATTACCGATGCATTCTGGAAACCTAAAATGCAAACCGTTGCTTCCGCAACACTCGATGCATGTGTCAACTACACCCAAAACAAAACCGGTCGTATTCGCAATTTTGAGAATGCGGCAAAGCATACCGGGAAACATGAGGGCATCTACTACGACGATTCTGATGTATATAAAGCCATTGAAGCCATCGCCTATTCCCTGAAAAACTATCCCGATTCTGAATTAGAAAAAAATACTGATCAATGGATTGAAAAAATCGCCGCTGCTCAATTGCCCGACGGCTATCTGAATACCTACTATATTTTAACGGACATCAATAAGCGATGGTCGGACATGGAAAAACACGAAGACTATTGTGCAGGGCATTTGATCGAAGCGGGAATTGCTTATTACAACACAACCGGAAAAGGCAAATTGCTGAATACCGCAATTCGGTTTGCCGATCATATTGATTCCGTGTTTCGTCTCCAAAACAAACCCTGGGTGAGTGGGCACCAGGAAATTGAACTGGCACTGATGAAGCTCTACCACCATACTCAAAACAAAAAATACCTTGCCCTGGCGAACTGGTTTCTGGAACAGCGCGGCCATGGATACGGGAAGGGTGTAATTTGGAATCAATGGAAAAATCCCGACTATTGCCAGGATGGTATTCCGGTAAAAGACCAAAGAAATATTACGGGGCATGCGGTGAGAGCAATGTATTTATACACCGGCGCAGCCGATGTGGCAGCGGTTACCGGTGATAACGGTTATACCACCGCAATGGATGCAATATGGAACGACGTTGTCTATCGTCACCTGTATATTACAGGCGGTATCGGCGCACAAGGAAGTAATGAAGGCTTTGGAAAGCCCTACGATCTGCCTAATGGAACAGCCTATTGCGAAACCTGCGCCTCAGTGGGTATGGTTTTCTGGAACCAGCGCATGAATATGTTATCGGGTGATGCAAAATATATCGACATTTTAGAACGAAGCCTGTACAATGGCGCATTAGACGGACTGTCCCTTTCCGGAGACCGCTTCTTCTATGGCAATCCACTTTCGTCCGGTGGAAATTACAGTCGCAGCGAATGGTTTGGAACCGCCTGCTGCCCTTCCAATATTGCCCGGCTGGTAAGCGCTCTCGGCAATTACATCTACAGCACGTCTGCAGATGGACTTTGGATTAATTTATTTGTTGGCAGCAATGCAACGGTGGCGCTTAACAACGAAAAGATTAATATGACAATGGAAACCGGCTATCCCTGGAAGGGAAAAGTAAAGCTGGAAATAGCTCCCGACAAAAAAAAATATTTTGACGTTCATATACGCATACCCGGCTGGTTAAATCATCCTGTTCCCGGTGATCTTTACCGCTACGAATCTTCTAATACAGAAAAACCTGAAATTCACGTCAACGGGCAACCGTTTTCCTACAAACTGGTGAATGGCTATGCCGTACTCAGCAGAACATGGAAAAAAGGTGATCTGATCACCCTGGAAATACCCATGAAAGTGAAACGTATTAAGAGCAATCCCGCTGTCAGGCAAAACGAGGGCAGGGTAGCATTACAATATGGACCCATTGTGTATTGTGTGGAAGGCGAAAGCAAAGAATACAACAGCAAAAACGTCATTCTTCCACCAGGTGCTGCTATTGAAGTTAAATATGAACCATCACTACTGGGGGGCATCAATGTGCTTCACTTTAATGCACCGGTTGTTACCATAAATGAGGATGGTTTGTCGGTGTCCACCACCAATCGTCCCGTAAGTGCTATTCCCTACTACAGCTGGAACAACCGGGGTTCCCGTGATATGCAGGTATGGCTGCCTTCACAAATCCGGCAAATCCGCATTAATGAATAGATAGTATATGTCCGCACAACAAGGATCAATATCCGATCATAACGATCCGAATGCTTCACTTCCGAATGGGGCTGAAAAGCAAAACATTTCCGGAATACATGAAGCAACCGCCACCCATACCGGCAGGAACCAGCTGACATTTTTTTCGGTTACCATGATCGTTGTTAGTCTGGTTATTGGCATGGGCATTTTTGGAACACCTGCAAATGTGGCTGCATCTTCTGGTTCGGTATCCATTTTTTTTGCTGCCTGGCTTACCGGAGGTGTGGTGGCTTTATGCGGAGCACTCACGTATGCCGAAATTGGTGTAAGGCTGCCTGTAATGGGCGCTTATTATAAAGTGTTTTCCATCTGCTATCATCCCGTGGTAGGTTTCACCGTAAATGCGCTTATCCTTATCAGTAATGCCGCATCCCTCGGCATAGTAGCATTAATCGGAGCCGACTATGTAAGTGACCTCCTGTTTGGTCAACCGTCGGGTCCGTTGTTTAACATAATGATTTCGACCGTTGCCGTTATCATTTTTTATATCATAAACATGCTGGGGTTACATACAAGCAGTATTGCACAAAATATACTTACGCTCATTAAGATTGCACTCATTCTCTTACTTATTGCCAGCATACTTAAGGGAGTAGTTGTTGAACCGCATGGATATATAGAAGGCGCCACACTTTATCAGTTCAAGGACAACCACTGGTTAACGTTGTTTTTAGCAAGTATGATTCCGGTCAGCTTTTCATATGGAGGCTACCAGCAAACCATCAATTTCGGTAGTGAAATCAAAAACACCCCACTCCTGCCGCGGGCAATTGTTGTGGGCATAGGTACGGTTATCATGTTGTACCTGGCGCTCAATTTGGCTTATACCCAGGTGATTGGTTTCGAAAAAATGAAAAATGCTTCAGCGATCGGTGCCTTGTTATGCGAAGCCTGGTTTGGTGCCGTAGGTGCGAAGATTTTTGATGTATTTATGTTCCTTTCCGTACTTGCCTATGTAAATATTGTGCTGATGAGCAATCCCAGGGTAATGTATGCAATGAGCAGCGACGGGGTGTTCCCCGGAGTATTTTTGCGAAAACATGCTCAAACCGGAGCGTTGGTTCCGGCGCTTACCGTATTTTCTATAGCAACAATTGTCATTACCTTTTTTGGGAAAAGTGTAGATAGTATTCTTGGATTCACTATGTTTTTGGATAGCATTGGCATGAGTACCTCGGCGGCAGCATTGTTCTTCCTAAAAAGAAAACAACCGCAAAACACAGTTAGCGCAGGATGGACGAAAGCAACTCCGTTTCTCGCCACCATTTTCGTATGTGCTTACCTGGGCATTGCGATTGCAGTAATAAATCATAAACCACAAGCCGCCGTTACCGGAATAAGCTTGCTCCTGTTTCTGGCGATCCTATACTATATCTTCTATTACCGAAAGAAAAAATAAGCAAAATGGATATCTCTTATATTATCAACGAACTGGGCGAAGAAAGGGAACAATACTTTAATGCCGTTGCTCCCCCTATTATTCAAACCAGCAACTTCGCATTTAAGAAAGTGGATGACCTGCGCAGGTTATTTGAGGATGAGTACAACGGTTATTTGTACAGCAGAGGGTTAAACCCAACAGTTGATATTCTCCGCAAAAAATTAGCCGCACTCGATGGAGCCGAAGACTGCCTTGTATTCAATAGTGGCGCCTCCGCAATTTTTGCATCCGTACTGGCCAATGTAAAGTCCGGCGATCATATTGTATCGGTTGCCAAGCCTTACACCTGGGCACAAAAACTTTTTAATATTATCCTGCCGCGTTTCGGCGTATCTACCACATATATAGACGGAACACAAATAGAAAATTTTGAAAGGGCCATTTTACCCAACACGAAAATTATTTACCTGGAATCGCCTAATTCGTGGAGCTACGCATTACAGGATCTCAAAGCTGTTGCTGAACTCGCCAAAGCACAGGGCATCATCACCATCTGCGATAACAGCTATTGCACTCCCTTATATCAAAAACCGGTGTGCATGGGCATAGATATTGCGTTGCAGTCGGCAACAAAATATATTGGTGGTCATAGCGATGTGGTAGCGGGCGTATTATCAGGAAGCCATGAGATGATGGCGAAGATTTTTCACAGCGAATACTTAACCGCGGGCAATGGAATTACACCATTTAATGCCTGGCTGCTCATCAGGGGATTGAGAACACTTCCGGTTCGTCTGCAGAAAGTAACTGAAAACACAAAAGCTGTAGTGGCCTACCTGAAAACACATCCCAAAGTTGAGGCAGTTTTGTTTCCGCATGATGAAAGCTTTCCGCAATATCATTTAGCCAGGCAGCAAATGATGGGAGCTTGCGGACTACTTTCTTTTTATCTCAAAGTGGAAAAGATAGATGAGATTGAACGATTTTGTGAACGTTTGCAACATATTCTTATGGCTGTTAGCTGGGGCGGGTATGAATCTCTGATCATCCCTGGCTGTGCTTCTGTACCTAAAAACGCCTATGATGCGTCAAAAAAAACTCACCGTATGCTGCGCCTCTACGTAGGACAAGAGGAGGCTGATTATATCATTCAAGACTTAGCTCAGGCATTAAATAATACATGAAGGGTTTTGTCAAATGTATTTTTAGTTGAATATTTGTAAGATAAATGCTGTATCAGCGCTCCTGATTTGGCAAAGCTTACCAGTGGCGGATACTATAAATTTGATACATGAGAAGACTTTTTTGGGTTGTACTATCAACCATAATTGCTAACTCCTTTGCCCATGCACAAACAAATATAAAGTGGGACCTGCGGCGATGCGTAGAGTATGCGATCACCAATAATATTTCTGTACGTCAATCCGATATACAGGCTCGTCTTTCTGCCATTACGCTGAAACAAAGTAAACTCCAGCAATTACCCTCGCTAAATTTTTCGGGCAACCATGGTTTTTCCTTTGGACGCTCCCTGGACTATTCCACCAATGTGTACACGGACAACAATGTGATGTATGAACAAATGGGTTTAAACACGCAGGTAAATTTGTTTAACTGGAACAGCCACAACAATACCATTAAAGCCAATGATTTTAATTACCAGGCAGACGTTGCCGCCCTGGATAAGGCAAAGAATGATATTGCTTTAAATGTAGCACGCCAGTACCTGCTGGTGTTACTGGATATTGAACAAGCCGCCGTTACGGATATTCAATTAAAGCAAAGCCAGGCACAATATAAAAATACCCGTATGCAGGTAGATGCCGGCGCATTGCCTGAAATCAACGCCTCGGAACTGGAAGCACAGGTTGCCCGCGACAGCGCCAACCTGATCAGCGCACAAACACAAGTAGAAGTAGATAAACTTACCCTTAAAGCACTGATCAATCTGCCGGCAGACGCTGCGTTTGAACTGGAGGTTCCTCCCGTAGCACAGATACCGGTGGATAATATCCTTGAAATTTCTCCCGCCACTGTTTATGACATGGCAATACGTTCACAACCCCAGATTAAGGTAAATAATCTCCGTTTACTGGCATCTCAAAAAAACTTTGCAGCTTCAAAAGGAAAACAATATCCTACGATATCATTATTCGGACAGTTGGGAACTGCGTTCAACAGTTCTTTCAAAGCTACTAATGAGGTGCATCTCGGCGATCAACTAACGCCTGCGTATGTATTAAACGGATCGGACAAGCTTTACGTTTATTCGCCGAAATCGGGCTTTGTTACAGACAAGAAGAACTTTAGTCAGTTGTGGGACGGATATGGCCGTCAGATAAAAAACAACTTCGGACAGGGAATAGGAATCGGATTAAGTATTCCGATATTCAACGGATGGTCGGCACGTGCCAATATGGAAAGAGCCAAATGGGATATCAAGACTAAAGAGCTGGCAATTGAACAGGACACCTTGCGTTTAAAACAGGATGTATATACCGCCTACAGCCAGGCATTAGGCTCCTTCCACACCTATCGTGCGAGAGAAAAAGAAGTAACAACAGCCGAACGTTCATTTGAGCTTGCTTCCAAACGGTATGAAATCGGCGCCATGCAAACGATCGAGTGGCTTACCAACCAAAGTAATTTATACAACTCCAGGATCAATAAACTTATCGCCCAATATGACTATGTGTTTAAAATGAAAGTACTTGAGTTTTATAAGGGACAGGGCATTAGATTATAACTTCAAAACAAAAAAACATGAATAAAAAACTGCTGTGGATTATAATTGGCCTTGCAGTATTAGTAATAGGTCTTATAGCATTGAAAAAAGCGGGCGTAATTGGTAAAGATGAAGGGATAAGAGTGTCGGCAGAAAAAGTATTGCGTAAAGATATTACCGAAATCGTGACAGCAAGCGGCAAGATTTATCCGGAGATCGAAGTAAAAATCAGCCCGGACGTTTCGGGCGAAATAACTGAACTGAACGTACAGGAAGGGGATAGTGTGAAAAAAGGAGAGATTCTGGCACGAATATATGCTGACATTTACGCTACACAACGCGACCAGGCTGCTGCGCAGGTTGCCGGACAACAATCGCAGGTTGCGAATGCAAAAGCACAATTAGAAGCATTGAAGTCGGCACTGGACTTGGCCAAACTCACGTACAACAGGCAAAAACAATTACTGAATGATAAAGTAATTTCACGGGCAGAATTTGAACAGGCAGACAATACGCTCAAAACCGCACAGGCAAATTACGATGCAGCACAACAGAGTATTCAAAGCGGCGAGGCGCAGGTAAAAAGCGCTATTGCTAATCTGCAGAAAGCAAACAAAGACCTAAGCAGAACGGAGTTGATTTCACCGATGACCGGTGTAGTATCATTGCTGAATGTAAAAAAAGGAGAACGTGTGGTGGGCAGTACCATGATGGCCGGAACGGAAATGATGCGTATTGCAGACGTTAGTGCTTTTGAAATAAGAGTGGAAGTTGGTGAAAACGATGTGCAAAAGATTGATTTGGGCGACACCGCCATAATAGAAGTGGACGCGTACAACAATCGCAAGTTTAAAGGAACAGTAAGCCAGGTAGCCAGTAGTCAAAAAGGTGCAGCATCTCAAACATCCGTGTCGGCATCTTCCACCGATGTTACCAACTACGAAGTAAAGATTCGTATTCTGCCCGATTCGTATGCCGATCTCTTTGACCCTGCGAGACCAAGAAAACTTCCATTTCGCCCCGGCATGAGCGCAAGTGCAGACATTCAGACAAAGACCCACAAAAATGTGTTGTCTGTTCCAATAAATGCCGTAACTACCCGAGACAAAAAAGATACGGCAAGTGAAGGCAGTAAAGAACCTGCAATCAAAAAAACAGAAGCCACGGATAAACCGGCAGAAACCGATAACCAGTTAACCGATGTTGCATCTGACGACTTACTGGAAGTGGTGTTTGTGCTGCAAAAAGACAATACGGTGAAAATGGTTACGGTAAAAACCGGCATACAGGATATCAACAATATTGAAATTGTAGATGGTTTAACGGAAGGAGAAGAGGTAATCACCGGACCGTTCGCCATCGTAAGTAAAACCCTCAAAAACAAAACAAAAGTAAAAGTAGTTCCCAAAGATCAGCTTTTTGAAGTTAAAAATTAAGATCGCCCGAAAGCCCCCGGGATCATTATTGACGAAGAATAGCCATCGCAGCCGGTGCCGGCAAACAACTGCGGGATATTAAACGTTTGAGGCCTACTTTTGAAACTCAAACTACAGCGTATGCAATTTGGCATTATTGGCAGTGGAAGTTGGGGTACCGCATTAGCGAAAATGCTTACCGACAATGGTGTTCATATTAACTGGTGTGTACGAAGCGAAGCAATTGCCAGGCACCTGCAGAAAAGATTTCATAATCCCAATTATCTGCAATCCGTGTCCTTCGATACCAACCTGCTCTCCCTCTATACCAATGCCAAATCTGTTTTTGCTACTTCTGATCATATCGTGATCGTTACGCCTTCCAGTTTTGTGATTCAACAGTTCACCGGTATAGCAGCAAAAGACCTTAAGGAGAAAAAGATTATTTCTGCCGTTAAAGGAATTTTACCTCAACAGAACCTGTTATTAAATGACTATCTGAAAAAGAAATTTGCTTTCAGCATTAATAATTATTTTACGATAATGGGACCCTGTCATGCGGAAGAAGTAGCGGCTGAGCGCTTATCGTATCTAACCTTTTCGGGTACCAAACCGGCTGCTGTAAAAGCTATCGCCGACCGGTTCGCTACTCCATATATCAACACAATCATCAATAACGATATATACGGCGTACAATATGCCGCGATATTAAAAAACATTTACGCCGTAGCAGCAGGTATGGCACACGGACTTGGATATGGAGATAATTTTCTGAGCGTTCTCATTGCCAATAGTGCCGATGAAATGGCCGGCTTTCTGCGTAAAGCAGGCATCCGCAATATCAAAGTAGGTGTACATTCCGTAGCACGTGTTTTACAAAAGAAGAAATCGCCCAACTATGCTGCTTCAGTATATTTAGGCGATTTATTGGTAACCTGCTATTCATTGTTCAGCCGCAACCGTACTTTCGGCGCTATGATTGGCAAAGGTCATTCTGTTCAATCGGCACAAACAGAAATGAATATGGTGGCGGAAGGCTACAATGCCGCACGCAGTATTTACGAATTGAATAAAGAGATTAATGCAGATATCCCCATTGCCGAAAATATATACCAGGTACTATGGAAAAAACTTTCTCCCCGCATTGCATTTAAAAATATTGAAGACGGCCTGGTGTAAA
>JADZFY010000470.1 GCA_020854215.1 Chitinophagaceae bacterium
CAATAGCTTTCATGGCAGATATCATTAAAATAGTATGGTCATCACAATCTCCCGCCATTCCGTTTTGAATCGTTTCTCGTGGTGATGCGAAATACTCATCACGGTTAGGGTCGGCAACATATTTGAATTGGCTATTGATGTACTTAAACAGCGAAAGATAGCGCACTTTTGGTCCGTATTTTTTGTGATACTCATCAAAGTACTCAACGGCATGTTTAACGGCGAAGTTTCGTGTAACAGAGTCTTTCGGATTGATCTTCGATTTAAGCCCGTTTACCGCTTTTTCTACGCCTGAGTCAAACAGGTTAGGCTTAATGAGGTACAGGTCTTTCTCTTTGTGATCCCGGATATCCCAACTTTTTACGACCAGGTTTTTGTAATCGAGAATAATATTTCCGAGATTATATCCATCAGTAAACTGATTATATATAACGAAACCTGCAACCAGAATAAAGGCAGGAATAATGAGCGGCCGAAATAGCCATAAAACCAGGCGAACCACAATAAATGCTAAAATAATAGCGAGAAAAAGATCCACATTCCAGTAGCCAATGATAACCGGCGGAATAAAGCGGTTGATCAATGGTGCCAAAGGAAGTATGGTAAGTAAACCTATAGTATTCAATACAAGGTTTCTCGCAAAAAAATGAGTATTTCTGTTTTCTTCCATGGAATGTAATAATAACGCAAATTGCAACGCATTATATTATACATCTTGTTAAAAAACCGTACAAAAGATATACACATTGGGTTAGCCGGAGCCAAAGCCTGTTCCGTTTCTCACAGAGCGTTTGGCTTTATTCTGAACAAATGAAAGTATAGTTCATATGTGGACGCAGAGAATATGTGGCGAAAAAAGAAATGATCGGCGCCCCATAACCAAATTGATACCAGGGATACTTGTTGTTACAACACAAAATTTTAATACTTATATTTAACCCCTGCGCTGTTTCTTATTGAGTGAATTCAATGAAGATTTTCAGTTGCACGCTGTTAGTTTCAATTATTGATAATCATTCATCGTATTTTTCAATCCATAATGCACAACTATGATTTCGTATTTTAATAGAGCAGTTTTAACGGTACTGGTAATGATATTAGTGATTACCGGGTGTTTTGCCCAGTCAGGAAGCAAAGAGAATAAACAGGTTCGTTTTAATAAACAAACACTCACTACCGATTTTGTGAGTGAGGGCGTGGCGATTGGAGATGTAAACCGGGATGGTAAAACAGATGTGATTGCCGGTGCGTTTTGGTTTGAAGCACCGCATTGGAAGAAACATGAAATTGCTCAACCGGAAAAATATGTAGTAGGTGTGGGGTATAGTAATTCCTTTCTGAACTTCAGTATGGATGTTAACCAGGATGGATGGATTGACCAGGTGCGAATTGATTGGCCGGGTAAGGCGGCAGTGTGGCATGAAAATCCAAAGAACAAACCGGGCCATTGGAAGTTGCATCCCATTCATGCTAATTTGGGAAATGAAGCGCCGTTATTTGTGGATATTAATGGTGATGGACGTAAGGACATATTGGGCAATGACCCGGAGAAGAAACAGATCATTTGGTTGCAATCGCCTCAACTAAAGGGCGATACGGAGTGGAAATTGCACGTGATCGCCCAGGGTGATGATATGCCCGGAACACATGTGTACACACACGGACTGGGCTTTTCAGATATTAACGGCGATGGCAGGAAAGATGTACTCATCAGTAAAGGCTGGTGGGAGGGTCCTGCTGATCCTAATCAGTCCAACTGGATATTCCACCCCATAGATATCAGCCAGGATTGCGCGCAAATGTATGTTATGGATTTAAACAAAGATGGGTTAGCAGATGTCATTAGCTCTTCGGCACATCAATATGGTATTTGGTGGCACGAGCAGCAAAAAAATGCAGAAGGTAATATTGGATTCAGGCATCATCTTATTGACTCCAGCTTTTCGCAGAGTCATAGTCTTTTGCTCACCGATATCAACGGCGACGGACACCCGGATCTGATTACCGGTAAGCGGTATTTCGCGCATAATGGCGGAGATCCGGGCGCTCACGACCCCGCTTTTTTATACTGGTTTGAATACAAGCCCGGGAAAACTCCGCAATGGGTAAAGCATGAAGTGGACAACAATTCGGGCTCCGGCTTGAATCTTGTGGTAGAAGATATTAATGACGATAAACTGCCCGATATCATCGTCTCTAACAAAAAAGGCGTATATGTTTTTTTGCAGAAAAAGTGAGAGGACTAGCATGAGTGTATTTCATACCTGTAGTTTTATACGGGTTTCGAATTAAGGCCAGCAATGAGCGCCCTGCTGCAGAAATTACAGTAGCACCAAAGCTTAATCAGGGAACCATACCGAAAACGGGGTGTAATCCCTGCCCGTCCGGCAGGCGAAGTTTTCTGGCGCCCTTTTTTGTTTCTTTTTTGGGCGGGCAAAAAAGAAAAGAAAGAACAGGCAGACTTCAGTCTTCTTTAAGAGTTAAGTACAGGACGCAGTACTTTCTCTTTTGTATAAGTGTGGGAAAAATTGAAATGCAGTCTTGCAAAGCAGTTCGGTCTGCTTATATTTACAACCAACATTCACTATTAAATATTGAGATCATGAGATTTGGCATCAATACATTTTTATTTACTTCTCCTTTTA
>JADZFY010000471.1 GCA_020854215.1 Chitinophagaceae bacterium
CATTTTCTCGAAGATTTTCCGGGAAGCCAGTTTAATCACATTATTGTTTGCGTTCCCTTGCAATCGGATACCATGTGGCTGGAATGTACAAGCCAAACCGTAGCTGCTGGTTATCTGGGTGGAAGTAATGCCAACCGACCCGTATTGTTGATTGATGAAACCGGCGGGAAGTTGGTGCGAACACCCCGATACGGAATGGATGATAATCTTCAGATTAGACGGACAGTCGGAAAAGTAACTGCAAATGGTCAGTTAGATGTACAGGTGAACACCCACTATACGGCGGTGCAGCAGGATTATTTGCATGGCATGATTCATCACCTGTCTAAAGAGAAGCAATTGGAATACCTCAAAAAAAATATAGATCTTCCGCATTACGATGTGAATAAATTTGAATACACCGAACATTCGTCCGCCATACCTGCAATAGATGAATCGCTTTCCCTGAGCGCCTTAAATTACGCTTCCGTAACCGGTAAACGGTTATTCATTTCACCCAATATCATTACCCGTTCTTCGGTAAAACTTCAGGCAGACCAGAACAGGAAATATCCGGTGGTGGTACATTTCGAATACCACGATGCCGATACTGCCACCATTGAATTTCCATCGGACTACGAATTGGAAAGCCTGCCTGCTCCGGTTACACTGGATAGCAAATTTGGAAAGTACAGTGCTACGACAACAGTTAAAGAAAATAAGATCATCTACTATAGGAATATCGAAAAGTTCAGTGGAAAGTTTTTGCCGGCAGATTACAACGAACTGGTGAAGTTTTATGATCAGATATATAAAGCAGACAGAAATAGGGTAGTACTGGTGAAGAAAGGAGCATAGGACAACAGGTTGTTATTTTTCACTTCCGATTTCATTGTTTCCCACGTAAATCTCTGAATGGTTGTCGGTCCGTTGTGCCACACACCTCGAATACGATATCTTGCAAATGAGTGGTTGCCCGCAGCGCTGATTCAATTTATTTTGTATCAACTAATCATTATCCGTTTTACATTCGTGGAATAGAAAAATTTTCAGAAACATTTCATGCAATATTCGAATGGAGGAGAAAGAAATAGCCAATGGCGAAAAAGGGAATTCACGAGGATGGATCAGTGGGTTTATCGGCATGCTTATGTTTAGTGGCTCGTTACCTGCAACAAGGATAGCTGTACTTGGGCTTCCTCCTTTATTTGTAACGGGTGCGCGGGCAGTAATTGCAGGCTTGCTTGCAATAGGAGCATTACTTTTGCTAAAGGAAAAATGGCCTGCAAAAAGCCATATTTTTCCTCTAATGCTTGTCGCCCTGGGTGTGGTAGTTGGATTCCCCTTGTTGAGTGCATTGGCCTTACAATACATTACTTCGGCTCATTCGTTGGTTTTTGTGGGGTTGCTTCCTCTTGCAACTGCCATATTTGGAGTGATGCTGGGTCACGAACGCCCGAAACCGGCGTTCTGGCTTTTTTCCTTTACTGGAAGTCTGCTTGTAGTAGGGTTTGCAATTTTTCAGGGAATTCAGGTTTCTGCAATTGGGGATATTCTTATGATGGGCGCGATTATTTTGTGCGGACTTGGCTATGCCCTGGGTGCAAAACTCACGAAAACAATGGGCGGATGGCAGGTCATTTCCTGGGCATTAACATTGTCCTTCCCATTAATGTTTCCGTTCATTTTTTTGTACCCTCCATCTTCCATCACAACGGTACCCACTGGTGCGTGGATAGGTCTCGCCTACATATCACTCTTTAGCATGTTTATTGGTTTTATTTTCTGGTATCAGGGCCTGGCACAAGGCGGAATAGCATCGGTGGGGCAACTGCAATTGCTGCAACCTTTTTTTGGATTGGGCTTAGCTGCCTTTTTTCTTCATGAAAAAGTAAGTCCTGCAATGTTACTGATTTCGCTTGGCGTGATGCTGTGTGTAGCAGGTTCACGAAGATTTTCCTGAGTGCTTCTTTTGAATAAAGTGTTACAAAACAATAATAGCTGACAATCCCGGTCGGGCTGCCCCGGAATACTGTTCTGTTGCCGGGTATTTATTCGTGTTAAATGTACTTCATTTCTTTGTGGACTTTCCGCATTATAATTCAGGCGCCATTCTTCGGCCATTATTCTCACATCATTTAATGAACTGAACATATAGGCATTGAGCAATTCTCTTCTTATACTTCCATTCTTTCTTTCGATGTACGCATTTTGCATGGCTTGCCGGGGTGTATGTATTGGAAGGTTATTTTGTTTAGCTCACACCAGTTTTGAAGACTATGACTGATAAATTCAGGGCCATTGTCGCATTTGATATTCTGGGGTTTGCCTCTTTGTTTAATCAATTTTTCCAGCACGTTCTGTACCCTGGGAAATGGCAGAGATGTATCCGCTTCAATAGCCGGCGATTCCCTGTTAAAATCCTCAATGATATTTAACAAACGGAACTTTCTTCCATTGCTGAGATTATCGCTCATAAAATCAATACTCCATACCTGGTTAGACCTTGTGGCAACTGATAGCATCTGTTTTACCCGCTCTGGTAATCAGTATTTGGCTTTTCGCCTGACATTCAGCTTCATTTTCCCATCTTTTTATTCCACCTAACATACTCGGCATAATAGTCTAAAAAATTCTCTTTGAATTTATGCTGTGGAATGTAGGGACTGCCTACAGCTGCGATTCGATAATAAGTTGGCTTTTTTTTGTCTCCAAAATTGAAAGCGCTTCCTTATTATGGTTCTTTTGAATTTGGTCTTTAGGTTTTGCATATGTAAAGATGCCTGTTGCCGGTCTTTGCACTTTTTCACGACCAGGGTCATAGTAGTAAAATATTTTATCACCTTTTCTGTTGGGAATTTGAATGAAGTTCATACGTTATGATTTTTAAGTTGAATGATTACACCTCGTTACTGATCTTCAAAAAAAGTAAAATCCGATGTACTTGAGGTGTTTAGTTTTTGCCCCTTATATTTTACTGCGAAATGCAGGGAGTTGCAATGAGCATTTTCTCCGGATGTTATTTTTGGAGCTACGGCGGCAGGTCAGCATTTTTATGAAGAACCTGAAACGAAAAAGGAATAACAAAA
>JADZFY010000472.1 GCA_020854215.1 Chitinophagaceae bacterium
ACCGCCCCCGTTAAATTCACTTTTTTCTGCGTACCATATCCCACCACTACTACTTCTTCCATTTTGGCATCTATCGGGTGCAGTACTACGTCAAAAGAATTTTGTCCGGCAACCGGCAACTCCTGATTGATATATCCCACATACGAAAAAACCAGCGTACTATTTTCCGGTACGGATAATCGGAAATTTCCACCGGCATCTGTTTTGGTGGCAGCTCCCCCGCCTTTTACCTGAACGGTTACACCAACCAAAGGTTCACCAACTCCGTTTAGCACTCTCCCGCTCACCTCCACGTTAACTGCTTCACGCATTTCGGGCGCCGCAACAACAGATGCATCATCCGAATTGAAAACAGGAAACTTTAAAACATCTTTTCTGATAACCACCTTATTATTAGACACGATATAATACAACATGTATGGCTTCAGGATATCCGATAACAGTTCGCGCAGCGACACCTTATCGGCAGTAATATTTACCTTGTCTGAAGGGTCAATGATGTTGGTGGCGTAAAAGAACTGAACGCCGTTTTGCCGTCCAATTTTCTCCAGCGCATTAAAAATGGATTCATTTTTTAGTGAAATAGAAATTTTTTTGTTGAGAACCTCCTGTCCACTAACGTTTTTTGCCGACAAAGAAAAAAGTGAACAGCATATTACAATGGCGGCAAGAAGGGAAATGCGCATAATCTTAAGTATTACAGGCGTAATCCTGCCCATACATTTTTTTTGCATATTTTTATGTTGTTATATGTTGGAAATGCGTAGCGTCCGCAGGCCTTCCAAAACTTTCGGGCTACTACAATTTTTGGAAATACATATAATTTTTACCCGGGTATTTCTCGTATCCGGGTTCCTTTATTTATGTGGGATGTAATCCGCGTTTTCTCATAAATGTTTTTGAGTTTTGATGTTAAAAAAAAATACCGTCATTATACCTCAATGAATCAAACATTATAAACAGCCTTGTCCTTCAATATTATATTGCCTGTTATCTCCGGACAGTCTGCCGTTAATGGCAATGGCTATCACTTCTAACACGTTTTCAGGATTGTCTGTAACACTAAAACTTGCTACTACTTTGCAATTTCTAATTTGATCGCCAACATTAATCCTGATACCGAAGTACTCCTCCATATCCTCCATGAGTTTATACAAGGGTTCATTTTTATATACAAACTCCCCTGTTTTCCGTTTCAGCATATTCGGAGCAGCCACCTGGTCAGTCTCCTCCTTTGAAAGCAGGTCGGTACTTTTGTCAAACTCAGCCTTTTGATTTGCGGATACCTCAATATGCTCCTCTTTATGTTGATGCAAATTCATGTGGCTGATTTTTACCTTTCCGGTTACCACTGTAACAGCGATTTTATTCTGATTATCGTAAGCCTGCAGATTAAAGGAAGTACCCAATACTGTTGTACGAATGTTCTCACTGGTAATGATAAACGGATGGCTGGAGTCGTGCGCCACATCAAAAAACGCTTCCCCGTTAAGCGTAACTTCTCTATTGGTTGCGTTAAAAACAGAGGGGTATTGTATGGAAGAAGAAGGACTCAGCCAAACCTGCGTACCATCGGGTAGTGTAATGGCTTTACGTTGTGCTACAGTAGTTTGAACTACCACCGATAACAAATCAGGCGACGGGGTATCATCCATTTCATCTCTTGCCCCAAAACGGTAAACCAACAGTGAAACAGACAACAGCAAAAGTATTGTTGATGCTGCAGCCACCGCATTCCATTTAAACCGTTTCTTCCTGTAAACAGGTAGTGCAGTTATGCGCCCGGTACCTTCCGTATCAAGGATTGAACGCAATATGTCATTTTCCGCGGTTTCCTCCAATCGGCTTTCCTCCACCCCTTTGGTAAGCATTTCCTCTATCAGTAATCTAACGGACGCTTCATTCTCCTCCAGCGTAATAAGGTGCATGAGCTCCGTTTTCTCCGACTCCGTGTATGTTTTATCAACATATTTCCGAAATAAAACAACTAACCTTTCGTTGGGCATAATACTATTATAGAATGCCGGATTGGTAAGCATTCTGAAATACGAGACTCCTCTGCCTGAAAAAAAGGTTAGTTCGGAAAGAAATTTATTTTAGCAGGAATAATGCAATCAATAATACAGGGGAACTATCTAAGCGGGCGAGACAGTAGGCACGAATATTCTTCATGGCTTTAGCCAAATGAATTTTTACCGTTTCGGGAGACAACTTCAGGTACGCAGCTGCTTCTTCTTTCCTGTACCCCATTTCTTTGATGAGGCGGTACACGCGGTTTTGTTGAGGCGGGAGCGTACGCAATGCCTGTTTAACCATTGCTTCTGTTTCGCGGAAGATTACACGTTCCTCCGTGTCATTAACTAACACCAGGTCTGCATCTACCCCGCTGAATTCCCTGCACACTACCATTGCATTTCGTTTCAATACCGAATACAAATAGTTACGGGCAACGGTATAGAACCATGCCCTGAAGTGAAGTACTTCCGGAAGTTCTTTTCGTTTCAGCCACAACTTCATGAAAATATCCTGAACGGCTTCTTCCGACATCGCAGATGATTCCGTAAGCTTGTATGCAACGGTGAATATTTTATTTTTGTAAAAGTGAAAGAGGCAGGAAAATGCCTGTTCGTCGTCATTAGCGATTTGTCGGAGCAATTCTTTCTCATTATGTAGATAAGCAGTCAAAACCTTTTCGTTATTTTGGCATTAACAAAAAATATGCTTCAAATCCTTTACAATATTAGCAAACAAAATCTTGCTTTTTGCGGATAATATTTTTATCGCCCCTTGTGCCAATTTACCCGCCTGATGTTAACACAATATTACTTCTTTAAAAACGAATTGGCAACAGCCCCGTTAAACAAATAGACCCCACTCATCCGTATGCTCATCTTTTACAAATGTATCCACCCATACTTTAAATAGTTCTCTGAACTTATTCATCTCTGCTTCAATGGCATCCGCATACTGTTCTTCCCCCGCGCCAACCAGGGCTGTAAAATGTACCTGCTCCATGAGTTCCCTACAGTTATTTCGAATGATGGATGCGTTTTCCATTTTCAACACATACGCAGCAACGCCGGCCGCGCCAATTATTTTTGGAGCAACAATAAACAGGTTTTGCCAAATGAGTTCCTTATTTTTTTCGGCATGATCATAGTCTTTGGCATTTTGCAATGTCTCACAGTAAGATTCCACATATAAAAAAATATCTCTCCATTTATTATATAAATTTTTGGTGGCATCCAAATGCGAGGCCACTTTCCATTCTTCTCCTTCATACTGCCGTTGCAACATCTTGTGGTCGTCCCACTCCGGCAGGCTATGCATGTCATTAAAGTCCATAAAATTGGTTTATGGTATCTGATTCATAAGTCGTTGCTGCAGACGAATCGTGTTATTATGTTGTCCGTTGTCATTCACCGAACGCACAATAATGCATTTCTGTATTTATATTAACATATTCATCCGGGTTGAATGCTGTGTTGAAGCACCTATAAAAAAATATCGGCAACTTCCTGCCAATTCCTGATTCTGTCGTAACCTGTTTCGTCTTTGTTTAGCAAAGTAGAATAAAGATAGGGTTTGCCTTTAAAATGAACAAGGTTACGAACGTGATCGTCAATCATAAAATCACCTGCAATCATGCGTTTGTCACCACAAAGTACCAATTGCCGCCACGTCAAAAAAGGAAAATGTTCTTCCAGCCATTCGAGCTTATCTCTCAGCGAATTGGGAAATTCCGTTGCCGCTGAAACAATAAACACCTCATACTTTTTGTTCAACGCTTCCATCACCTCCACACATCCTTCCATTACGGGAAGATGACGGAAAAAACCTTCGCTGTACAAATGTTTCCTCACCGTTTCTTTGTGTTCTTCCGGAATACCCAGCATCCACGAACCTTTCATCCTGGAATAATCCGGCTGAATTCCATAACTGCTAATATACCACGCCATCATTGCTCCCATCGTATCGGCCATTACTTCATCCATATCAATAATTATCCTTTCCATTTTTTTATTTTTATTTTGAGGTGTGAGCAAAATTTGCTGTTGCTTTCAATTCATCTTTCAAATAAAAACCGGTAAAGCTTTCTTTACAACCCACCAACTCCTCAGGTGTGCCTTCAAATAATATGCTTCCTCCTCCGTCACCGCCTTCCGGGCCAATATCAATAATATGGTCTGCCATTTTTATGACGTCCAAATTATGTTCAATTACCAGTACAGTGTTTCCCCGGTCTACCAATTTGTTCAATACGGCAAGTAAGTGACGAATATCCTCAAAATGCAGTCCGGTTGTAGGTTCATCTAAGATGTAAAATGTTTTTCCGGTATCTTTTTTCGCAAGTTCGGTGGAAAGCTTTACACGCTGCGCTTCTCCGCCGCTTAGGGTTACTGCATTCTGACCTAACGTAATGTACCCTAATCCCACATCCTGTAATACTTTTATTTTCCTATACAGGTAAGGAACATTCTGGAAAAAATCCACCGCGTCATCCACCGTCATTTCCAGTACATCGCTAATGGACTTACCCTTATATCGAATTTCAAGCGTTTCCCTGTTGTATCGTTTGCCCTGACATTTTTCGCAGGGTACATATACATCGGGCAAAAAGTTCATTTCAATTACCCGCATACCGCCGCCCTCACAAACATTGCATCGGCCACTCTTTACGTTAAAGGAAAAACGCCCCGGGTTGTATCCCCTTATTTTAGCTTCGGGTACAGAGGCGAAAAGCTGGCGAATTTCAGTAAAGAACCCGCAGTAGGTAGCGGGATTGCTACGCGGCGTTCTTCCAATAGGTGACTGGTCAATTTCAATCACTTTGTCAACATACTCCAGTCCTTTTACTGCTTTATACTCCAATGGCTGAATACGCGACCCATAAGCATGTTTACTGAGAATGGGGTATAATGTTTCATTAAT
>JADZFY010000473.1 GCA_020854215.1 Chitinophagaceae bacterium
CTCTGCTGTTTTCTTAGTATGCAAATACACACCGAAGCACAACGACTTCTCGATGGAGCCTTTTCGCTGAAATTTGCATTTGGCTGCAAATCGCCCGGGAAGACTATACCGATCGTACATCCGTAATAATTCAACGTCTTTGGATTAACCGGCTGTTATAAACTACGGCATGACAGGCGGAATAATATATATTGCATTACTGTTCTCATGTTCGTCAATTGTATGATGCTGAACTGTGTACTACAGCTTGTCATGCCGACCAAAGGAGGCGTCTGTTTTGCGGCTGCTACGAAATCCCGGATAAATCGGGGTTTGAAATTTGAGATAGTCTGCTCAATGGGTTTTCTTTCAGATTTCGAAATGGGATAATCGAATTTATCAAACGCTTACAGCGGACTTACCTGCACATTCCTGTTGAAACTCTCTTCGAGTGAGATGAGCGTTTCTGTTCTTTCAATGCCTTTAATTTTTTGCAATTCATCGTGCAGTACGTGACGCAATTGGGTAATGTCGCGACAAACTATCTCAATAAACATACTGTAATTGCCGGTGGTATAATTAAGACGTACAATCTCCGGAATTTTTTTGAGGTCTTTGGCTACGGTATCGTATAAGGAACTTTTTTCTAAATAAACACCTACAAAGGCCGTAATGTCATAGCCCAATTCTTTCAATTCCACATTGAGTCTTGTGCCTTTTACCACGCCACTTTCCTGTAATTTTTTAATGCGTACATGAATGGTGCCACCGGATACAGAGAGTTTTTTCCCTAAATCGGCGTAGGATATTCCGGCATCTTCCATCATTGCCGAAATGATCTGCAGGTCCAATTTGTCTAAATTTATTTTCGTTGCCATTGCATCCGGATTTATCTACATTATACTACAATTTATTGATACAATCCGGAAAATTGGCTAATTAATATTTTGATGTGCCGGGTCTTTTATTTTAGCCCGAAGGGCTGACATGTGAATAGCCCCCTGCAATGCAGGGGGTAACAGGTAAAAATAGACAAACAACCCGCCGCGGCGGGTTGAATCTTTGAAAGTAAGTGTAAATTGCAGATTCATCTTGCAACCTTTTAAAACCAATGAATTAAACACCATGAGCTATCGTCAGATTTTTTACCACATCATTTTCGGCACGAAATACCGCAAAATGACAATTGCGGAAGAAAATTGCGAGCAACTTTACAAATACATTTGGGGAATTGTAAACAATAAGAAGTGCAAACTATACCGCATTAATGGGACAGAAGATCACATTCATATTTTTTCAGATCTTCACCCCTCAGCTTCACTTGCCGATTATATTAAAGACATAAAAGTAGCCAGCAATGGCTGGATGAAAAGCAGCGGCTTATTTCCGAAATTTGAAGGATGGCAGGATAGTTAAGGTGCTTTTACTTATTCGATAAAAGAAAAAGATGTCATTATCAATTATATCAAAAACCAAAAGGAGCATCACAAAAAAGAAACATTCTATGATGAATTCAGAAGGCTCCTTATAGAGAATGGTGTTGACCCGAATCGTTTTTGCAGCTTTGCGAGGGCTGGGAAATAGAAGCACTATAGTTCAATTTAGCACTACTGCTGAATCGAAGCACAATAGTTGAGTTTTGCACTTCACCCCAGCTCTTGCAAAACTGCCCGTTAGCGGTAGTTTTTTATTCTACATATGTTTCTTTTATTACGTTTTTTACTTTTTCAATTTCCTTGTCAGTCAAGGTCTCAAAGTTCTTTACAATTCTTGTTCTATCAATTGTTCTTATTTGGTCAATAGCAATCCAACCCTTAGTTTGTTTATGCTTTACTCCAACTCTTGTAGGGTAGGGTTTAGAACTACTTGTCATTGGTGCAACCACTATCGTTTGCAAGTATTTGTTCATTTCGTCTGGCGACAAGACCACACAAGGTCTTGTCTTTTTCATTTCGCTTCCAATCGTTGGGTCAAGATTAACCAACACGATGTCATATTGATTTATTTGCCCCATTCTTCAAAATTTTCATCTTCAAAAACGTCGTCCATTAAGAGTTGGTCGTCTCCGTTTTCGTGCATTTTCTTGAATGCTTTTTCCCAACCTTTTCTTGGCTCTGCTTTAGGTTTTAAAATGATGTATCCTTTCTCAAGAATTAGTTCAATTTTTTCGTTTATACTGTACTTTTCAAGAATTGTCTTAGAAAGTCTTATTCCTTTTGAATTACCTATGTTTATCACTGAAAGTTCCATAATTATTCATTTGTTATTACAAAGTTATTACATGTAATTTAATCTTCCAAATATTTTTTTGAAAATTTTGTTCTAAGTGCTGTTGGGAAAATTACCGCTAACTATCGGGTAAACGAAAAATACCTGCGCTAAGCTAATCAATTCAACCCGCTGCGGCGGGTTGTGTTGTTCATCTATCTTTTACCCTGAGTTACACTCAGGGCTATTCATGCCTGCCGCAGGCACGGTTTAAGCCCTTCGGGCTTTCCCCGGCATATCAAAATATTAACTAGTGTCATGTCAATTATATAATGTCTGTTAAAAGTTGTAACTTTCCCATCCAAAAAAGCGATGGTACATTATAAAGTTACACTAACAGCACCCGAAAGGGATCAATTAAAGGCAA
>JADZFY010000474.1 GCA_020854215.1 Chitinophagaceae bacterium
CCTATCATCAATATAAAAATGCAGGTCACGGGTTTGGACTGGGAACAGGCACAGACGCAGCGGGATGGCTTTACAAGGCCGTCAGCTTTTGGCAAAGTCAAATGAAATAATAACCTAAAATGCAAATGGAAACAGAACATATAAAACTTCTAAATAATGGAGTTGCAATAATCAGCACAAAAATTAAACAATGAAAAGAATATCCTGCATCGTAACTGTTTTACTTTTTCAGGCTTCCATATCGGCTTTTTGTCAGTCGTCCAATCCTGTAATTTCTTTTTTCCCTAAAGAAACAATTTTGCATAGCAATATCCCTTATAACAACGATACCTTACAAAAGCATTTACTGGATATTTATTTGCCGGCTAATGCAAAGGGTAAAATACCATTGATAATTCTTATACACGGCGGCGGCTGGCTTGTAAACGATAAATATGCTGATATAGGTTATATGAAAAAAACAGTGTCCGAAATTATCAGTAGTGGTTTTGCCCTCGCTTCTATTGACTACAGGTTCAGCACACAGGCAGTTTTTCCTGCTCAAATACAAGATTGCAACCGGGCAGTTTCATTTCTTTATGACAATGCCGAAAAATATGGGTTTGATAGAACCCGGTTTGCCGTAATGGGCTTCTCCGCCGGCGGGCACCTTGCTTCATTGCTTGGATTATCCAAAAATAATAACATCGAAAACTTTTTCATGCCGGGAACCACTACATCATTTAGCATTAAAGCCGTAGTTGATTTTTATGGCCCCGCAGAATTGATTTTATTCCCGGGAGCCGACAATGAGAAATCGCCGGAAGGTATATTAATAGGTGCGGCGCCCATCTCACGTCCTGATTTAGCCAAAGCTGCAAGTCCGGTGAGTTATGTAGATAAAAACGATCCTCCTTTTTTAATTATTCACGGCGAAAAAGATGAATTGGTTTCTCCGCGACAATCCCGGTTGTTGAGTGCGTGGTTACGGGTGGCGGGTGTACAAAATGAACTTATTATCGTTAAAGATGCACCTCATTTCGGCGTCATATTCGATGCGGACGACGTGAGAAATAATGTAATCGGTTTTCTTAAAAAGCAATTGAACTGAAAAAATGTACAAGGATGATCGTATTCAATTTGATAGGGGCAGGTATTGGTTGTGTGATTTTTCAACGATTAAATGCACAGATTAACATCGTTTCCAATACGCCTAAAAAAAATGGAGCAGCGTATTCTTTCTGTGGATGATTCAACCGTGAACAGATATTTTCTGTAACTCAAAAGGTGAACAACAATCTTGTTCGTCGTGCTACCACACTAATCAAACTTGAAAATTGTACCGATCAGACTTCACTTCTCTCCATTTACCACATAATGGTTTTAGCTTAACACTATTTCCGAAAGGCTAAGCAGAAGGAGCGATAACCACAGCCGGGTCATACTTTGACTATTTTGATCATCCGAAACATCCACTCTTAGTTTTTTTAGTGCCTCGTGTATCTTATTGTACACCGTGCGATGTGATAGTCCGGTTTGCTGCACGATTTCGTCATAACTCAACCCCTCATAAAATTTCATGAAAATCAGTTCACGTTGTCGCGAGGGTAAGTCATTAATATGGATGCGCAGCCTTTCCACACACCGTCGGTGCTCTTCTTTTTGAATCAGTGACTCCTCCGGAGTAATGGGTTCCTCCGTGGTGTATGCTGCACCAACGACCTGCAAATTGGAGGTTCGGGACGTTTTTTTCCAGTCATCTGATAATTTTCGCAGAAAAGAAGTGATCAGGTAGGATTTGACATTGGTGGCGGTGCGAATATTTCCTCTTTTTTCCCAGAGATAAAGGAAGAGTTGCTGGATCGCATCTTTAACCAACTGCGCATCTTTAATTTCTTTTAATCCGATAAATAAAAGGGTGTGATAGTATTTTTGATACAAAGCCAGGAAACGTTCCTGGTCTCCGCAAATCAAGCCTTCCCACAATTCTTCATCTGAGAACATAAGCTAGTTGGTTGACGACGTAGGGTTAATTCAATGTATCTGGTAGCATGAAGGTATAAATTTTTTACACTTACGCGTACTGGTTTTTTTGTAAGTGGGTTTCACACGGAAAGAAATCAGTGAAGGGAGAATCAGTACGGATACTTCTCCAGGAATCTTTGCACCAACTTCTTATATCCGCGTTTTTCCGGAGCCTGCCAAAGGAAGTAATGCCAGTTGTGATTGCCTTCAATGAGCACTGGACCATTTTGGGTGACGGCTACATCCCAGCCAATTGACCTGTTTTCAGCAACACGGAGAGCAGCTTTTTTAACCAGTTCAAGGCATGCTGCCCAAAATGGAACAGGAAAGCCGATGAGTTCAACCCCGGTTACGGGATGTTTGTATTCGTCTGGCTTGGTAGTGTCAACATAAATACCGGGGCCGGCAACACGCCCGGTTGTAAGATCAATATGTGCGGCGATGTTACCTGTTGATAAATTGTCCGTTGATGAATTTATCGTAATTCTAAGCCTGGCAGCCAGGATGATCACTTCGTGATGATGAATCTGCGTAATAATGCGAACAGTATTAACACCAGATGGAGACAAAACGTTCAGTTGGTCATGTTGTTCAATATATTCTTCTGCAAGATTATACCGGCTATTCTCCATTTTTTGAATCAGGTTTTGAATGGTTAAATGACGGGTATCGAGTACTTCAACCTGTTTCCCAGCCTGACCAACGTCGTTTTTTATGACGATCTTTTCTAAGTTGTTGCGCAGTAGTGCATTTGCGTGTGCGTTATTGTTCCTGAGCATTTCAAGGGTTGCCCATTTTCTTCCGGATAAATCGTCAAATTTCTTCAAAAATTCAGTCTTGTTGGAGAGCACCGTCCGGTATTTTTTCGGGTTCATCACCAATTGGTATTCATACATTGCTCCGGAACCCATATATTCTGAACGCTGGCTTGTGGTAAGCGTAAAAAACTTAAAATCGAAATAGTCAATAAAAGCGATATTATAGCGAATGGTACAGTATAACATGTCTGCCAACAGATACGCATAGCCTGCACCGTAATTTTTCTTTGCGTGATGGAATAACCTGATTAAATACGCAGGAGAGGTATGCAAGATATAATAGGGAATATATAGGAAACGTCTCAACACGATGTTGCGGTTATTTTCGGATATAGATATATTTATAATAATATACGCTTACGGTGGCCGAATTATTGTAATTTTCCCTTAGGTTGACAAATAATGCTTAACGGTAATTATCATCATTCCGGGGACACTACCATTGCAAAGTTGCAATTCTCGTAATATTTTATCCGTAAAAGTAACTAAAAGAGCAACCTGGAAGACTGGTATCCCGAAAACAAAACACAACTTTCAACCACAGTTTTTTATGCGTTTGTTTATTACTCATCGTTTTTTCATATTGCTTCCCGTTACCGGGATGGTATGGCTATGTTTGTCTTGTGTGTCTACAAAAGGGCAGCGAACAGATGTTAATCCCCAACCTGTTCCTTCTGTACGCCTTGTGAACCATGAAAAGCAAAAGAGAGTGGATGTACTGGTGGATGGAAGTTTGTTTACTTCCTATTGCTGGCCAGACAGTGTTTTCAAACCCATTCTATTTCCGGTGCGCAATGCAGCTGGAGTTACGGTAACGCGGGGCTATCCCTTGCAACCCAGATCAGGAGAGCGTTCAGATCACCGGCATCAGGTGGGTATTTGGCTAAATTATGGTAATGTAAACGGATATGATTTCTGGGGAAATGGAGCGGAAGGTCTTCGGAATGTGAAACTCGGCACTATCAAACATCGTTCTGTTGAATCTGTAAAAGAAGGGGATGGGGAAGGAGTGTTGGTAACCACTGCCAGTTGGGTAGATGCATTGGGTAGGGAGCTATTGGCAGAACGCAGCAGTTACCATTTCATTTCAGATGGAACAAACCGCATCATAGACCGCATTACCACATTAACGACAACGGATGGCAGGGTGGATTTTCATGATACCAAAGAAGGTTTTTTGGGGATCAGGGTAGCGCGGCAACTGGAAATGCCGTCGGATGAAGAAGTTACCCTCTTGGATGCACAGGGCGTACCTACAAAAATTAAAGTATTACCCAATAGCGGTGTTACCGGAAACTACCGGAGCAGTGAAGGAAAAACAGGTGCAAACGTTTGGGGCACAAGAGCGAGGTGGATGGATTTATATGGAAGCATCGGCGAGGAACAGCTTTCAGTGGTTGTTTGTGATCATCCCCTTAATCTCAATTATCCAACCTACTGGCATGCCCGCGGTTACGGGCTATTTGCTGCCAATCCATTTGGTGTTAAAGATTTTACGCAGGGAAAAGACTCACTAAATTATTCGCTTGCGCCGGGGCAGTCTGTAACATTCAGGTACAGAATTATCATCAGCTCGGGTAAACAACTTTCAGATGATAGCATAAACCGGTATGCAGATGCATTTGCTAAAAAATACGATTAACGACAAAGTATAGATATTCTGAGTGCAAATAGGCGCTTATTACTTCCTGCAAGGTTGTTACCTGTTCTGAATCATTTGCTCTCAAAAAGACGCAGGAGTTTTCAACAATAGCTATTAGCAATTTGGTGCCGATATGTTGTGTCGTAGTAAACGTCACCTGCCCAAAAGCTCCGTTACCCAAAGGTTAAACG
>JADZFY010000475.1 GCA_020854215.1 Chitinophagaceae bacterium
GCCCCTTATATTTTACTGCGAAATGCAGGGAGTTGCAATGAGCATTTTCTCCGGATGTTATTTTTGGAGCTACGGCGGCAGGTCAGCATTTTTATGAAGAACCTGAAACGAAAAAGGAATAACAAAAAAATGCAAATGGCGAATGAAAACTACTTGTCATACTGCTTGTCATTTGATTGTCAAATACAGCGGTAGAAAGTGTAAAAAAGTGATAGTTTTTTGACAAGCCTAAAAAGAAAAAGCTCTGTAAATCAATGACTTACAAAGCTTTTAATGTGCCCAAGACTGGATTCGAACCAGCACGCCGTTTCCAGCGCTACCACCTCAAGGTAGTGCGTCTACCAGTTTCGCCACCTGGGCAGGTGTTGTTTTTGAAGCGGCTGCAAATGTAATATTTTTTGTAATAAGAAAAAGCTCCGAATGATATTATTCCATAACTCCGGTCTCATATCCGTCCGGCACCCAATAAGAGAGGCTTAGTTATCCATCTGCACCCTTCTCAATTCCAGAAGATTTAAACTGTTGGGACGAAAGCCCTTTACATGGGGGTGTATTAACCGGATCACCATATCGTACCACAGGGGTACAATGGGTGCATCTTCTATAATCATTCTGTCCATTTGCCGGTACAGTTGATATCGAACCGAGTCGTTCTGTTCCTGAAGCGCCGTTTCATATAGCCTGTCGTAAGCGGCATTTTCGTAACGGGTATAATTAGGTGGCGCCGGATTTTTACCATAGAATACACTCAGGTAATTTTCTGCATCGGGATAGTCCGCCATCCAACTCCCCCTAAAGAAAAGTGCCTGCGATTTGGCGGTTTGTTCCAACAACAAACTTTTTTGCACCACTTCCACCTGCACCTGCACACCAATTTCTTCTAATTGTTTGGCTACAAAACTACCCAGTTCGGCATACACCGGTATGGTAAGAAGTTTGATTACAGGTAGTCCCTGCCCATCAGGGAATCCGGCTGATTGTAATAACTTTCTTGCCCTGGTAACATCATAATCATATCCTTTCACTTTTGCGCTGTCGTATGCTGGTAATCCTGCCGGAATAAATCCGCTCCCGGCAGGTGTACCCAGCGAATTGCGGAGGTACATAATCATCTTTTTTCTGTCGAAGCCGTAGTTGATAGCCTGTCGCACCGCTTTTATCCGCAATGGATGATGCCTGACCAGGATATTATTGGTGTCGGCAAGAATGCCCAAATATTCGGTATTGAGAAAGCTGTGTTTACTCAGTACTACTTTTCCCTGCCAGTCCGTTCTCAGTTCTCCTTTTTTAGTGAGCACTTCATCCTTGAACGAGGCATCAATGTCATTGATGAAATCAAGCCGTCCCTGGGTGAACTCCAGAAATTCAGTGGCTTTGTTTTCCAGAAAAGATACTTTTATGCCGTCCAGGTAGGGGAGGCGCTTACCCACACTGTCGTGTTCAAAATAGTTTTCATTTTTTGCCATCAGCAATACCTGCCCTTCCTCCCATCGCGTAAACCGAAAAGGACCCGTGCCGCAGGGATTGCGGGCAAACGCATTGCCATATTTTTCAACCACTTCGCGCGGTACTATGGAACAGTATTGCATACTAAGTACACCAAGAATGGGATGAAACGGGCGCAGGAGTTTTAACTGAAAAGTAGTATCATTTATAGCGATAAATCCATTGCTGTTATCTACCCGGTTATTAAAAATCCAGGCGCCGGGTGACGCCGTTGCCGGATCGGTGATGCGATGTAAACTGTACACTACATCTGGGGCAATCATTTTTCGGCCTTTGCCCTGCGGAAATGCGGGGTTATCATGGAAGAAAACATCATCTCTCAAAATAAAAGTGTACCTGAGCCGGTCTTCCGATACTTCCCATCTTTTGCACAAGGAAGGTTTGATGTGCAATTGATCATCTGCTTCTACCAGCGTGTTAAACAGTTGATGCACTCCCCACATGATGGCCTGGTTTTTTGCAAATGCAGGATCCAGCGAGCTAATGCCTTCGGGTTGATTGTATCGGAAAATTATTTTGTCCTTCACGTAGTGGTTTACGCAGGAAGATATCGTACAAAAAAATACAATACACGCAATGATATTAAATGCCGAACGCGTGAGCGTAAATACAACCTGGTAACAACCCCTTTGTACTTTGTTCCTGTTCATTGTTGTAATTTAAACGGTGTTATTCATAAATCGTCCTAAATTTATCCCTTAAAATTAAGTGCTGTGCAAATAGTACGATACAGTTGTTTAGTTTTTGTTTTTATTTTTTACTTTTTTTCTGTGTCTGGTCAGCCTTTTCGGCAGAACCAGGAGTTTACCCATGCGGATACGTTGCGGGGTACCGTTACTCCGGAACGGGCATGGTGGGATGCCGTACACTATGACCTTCGTGTTGCCTTTGATTTCAATAGAAGAAGTATTGCCGGCATAAACAGTATTACCTATAAGATCGTTTCTACCCCTTCAAAAGAGATGCAAATTGATTTGCAGGCAGGTTTGGATATAGACAGTGTGCTTTACGAAAACCGGAGACTTTCTTTTCGTCGTGACGGAAACGCTTATTTTATTTTGGTGCCGGAGACTAACGGTAACACCAACACGCGCAAAATACAGTTATATTATCATGGCATTCCCCGCCCGGCACTGCGGCCACCCTGGGATGGTGGGGTGATCTGGAGTAAAGATAAAGAGGGTAATCCCTGGATATCCGTAGCCTGCCAGGGTTTAGGCGCCAGTGTATGGTACCCCTGTAAAGATATCCAGAGCGATGAGCCGGATAGTGCCTCTTTAAGTATGATTGTGCCGGATACTTTAATGGCAATTGCCAATGGCAGATTGAGGAGCCAGTCGAAAAACAGCGATGGTACGGCTACTTATACCTGGGCAGTTACTGAGCCCATTAATAACTATAATCTCGTTCCGTATATTGGAAAATATGTGCATTGGCACGAGTTGTACAACGGCGAAAAGGGAAAATTAGATTGTGATTTTTGGGTGATGCCGTATAACCTCACAAAGGCAAAGCAACAGTTTAAACAAACCTTTCAGATGTTGCGTTGTTTTGAATACTGGTTTGGTCCCTATCCGTTTTACGAAGATGGCTATAAACTCATTGAGGCGCCGCATTTGGGGATGGAGCATCAAAGTGCGGTAGCTTATGGAAATGGTTTTGCGAACGGCTATAAGGGAACCGACCTTTCCGGAACGGGGTGGGGACTTAAATGGGATTTTATTTTGGTGCATGAAAGCGGGCACGAATGGTTTGGAAATAATATTACCACAAAGGATATTGCGGATATGTGGGTGCACGAAGGTTTTACCAATTATTCGGAAGCCCTATACACCGATTGCGCATTTGGAAAGGAAGCAGGTAATGATTACGTTATCGGCACCAGGAAACTCATCAGGAATGACTCACCCATTGAAGGACCTTTTGGTGTAAACCAGGAAGGGTCGGGAGACATGTATTATAAAGGAGGTAACCTCATTCACACAATCCGGCAGATTATGGACAATGATTCGTTATTTCGGATGTTGCTTCGGGGCATGAATCAAACCTTTTACCATCAAACCGTAACCGGAAAGCAAATTGAGAACTACATCAGCCAAACTTCAGGTATTGATTTTTCAAAAGTTTTTGATCAGTACGTTCGCACTACACTCGTGCCGGTATTGGAATACAAAATGAAAGGCAATACATTAAAATTCAGGTGGGCCAACTGCGTAGCGGGATTCAATATGCCCTTAAAGATCAATTTTGGCAGTGTGAGATGGATTCACCCCACGCAACAATGGAAGTCGGTAAAGATGAAGAAAGGAGAAGCGGCTGCGTTTAGCGTAGATCGTAATTTTTATATTAACACCAAACCTTTGTAGGTATAGTGAAACAGTTCTCATTTTTTGGAATAATACTAATTGGAATAATTAGCCTTTGTTGGTCGGTGTACAGGGATGTACAGATAGAAAAACTGTTGCCGAGCGACTTGCGTAACCGTGTGGTTGGCGCCCGATTGCAAAAAGACGGAAAGCTGCCTTATTTTTATAAATGGAAACCCGGCGATGGTATAAGATATTACGATCCCAATAATTTTGATTCGCTGCGTGTTGCCACAATTACTGCCAGTCCGTTTTTTCATCAGTTGCTGTATCCCGTCGTAGAATGGAAACAAAGAACCATCTCCCGTTTCTGGGTAGCACTTCAATACGTGCTGCTGTTTATCATGACGGGTATGGCATTAGCGCTATCCCAAAATATATTTCAAAAAATGGCAGTGCTTGCCGCTGCAATTTCCTTTTTATACACAGAGGCCTGGATCAACCTGATTGCACCCGGCCAGAACTACCTGTTTATTCCGTTTTTTGCAATGCTTTGTTATGTTTGTTTAAGAAAAACGAATAATTCCATTGCTGCTTTTTTTGCCGGACTCTTTGCTATTTCACTGGTATTGATTCGTCCCAATACCGTCATCATGTTTCTTCCGTTGCTATTTATGGCGGGTAGGTTTAGCCTTCGTTACAAAGTTGTTTTTTTTGTTCCTGTATTGCTGATGTTGGGTTTAATTGCCGGCAGCAGTTTCCAGCGGGCATTGTGGAAAGATTATGCAAATGGACTTTCCGAGCAACTGAAACTTCACCAGCAACTCGGGGTCGCGAAGCAAATAAATGCCAGGGACCCCAAATTTGCCGAATGGGAAGGCTGGAACATGGCAGAGGTAGATAAAGAATTTGAAAAAACATCGTACGTCAATTATTCGGAAAACGGAAACTTTTTTGTGCTGGTAAGGGATGGGCTGCACATGAAGCTTTCGCCGCGTTTTTTAACCATAAGTTCGTTCTCGTTAATGGGTTTGCTATTGCTGATGTTTTTCTTCTATCGCCGAAAAACCGGTTATCTGTTGTTTAATCTGGTGATTTTCGGATTCTGTTTATATATGCTGTCGGATTTGTTCTCACCCATATTTCGGCACCAGTATTATACGGTGCAATGGTTTTTTCCAATACTTCTTGCCGCTTCGGGTTATAGCAAAACCTATAAGTGGTTGTATTTTGTAATTGGTTTGGGTTTGATACTGAACATTATTAACTCGCCATACATTAAAATGGAGCACAGCATTGGCGAATACATTATTTTCGCGGCTTTACTGCTGTTGGCTTTTGTGCATAACGGTAAGCAGGAACAAGGACATTTTAGCATTCAACATTCATAAAATTGCAATACGCTATTATCATTGGGGCGGGCCCTGCAGGATTAACAGCCGCGTACGAGCTGCTCACTAAAACCGATATCCTGCCTATTGTGCTGGAACAGGATGCCGGGCCCGGCGGACTTTCTAAAACCATTGATCACAATGGGAATAAGATTGATATTGGGGGGCACCGTTTTTTTTCCAAATCTGAAAAAGTAATACAGTGGTGGCTGCATTTTTTGCCGCTCGAACCCGGCACACCCGAAGAGGTGTTTCATATTCATTACAAGGGCAGCAGCGCGAGTTATAAGCATACTGATGACAAGATTGAAGATGAAGACCAGGTGATGATGTTGCGGCCGAGAAAATCCAGAATATTTTTTGATAAAAAATTTTTCGATTACCCGCTGCAGCTTAACGGACGTACCCTAAGCAAACTTGGCTTGCTTAAATCAATACGTATCGGGTGTTCCTATGTATATGCCAAATTATTTCCGGTAAAACCCGAGATCAATCTGTCGGCATTTTTTAGAAATCGTTTCGGCAATGAGTTGTATCAAACTTTTTTCAAAGACTACACCGAAAAAGTATGGGGTGTATCCTGCGAACAACTTCCCGCCACCTGGGGGCAACAGCGGGTAAAAGATCTGAATGTGGGGCGAGTGTTGTTTCATGCAGTGAAATCACTTTTTTCCAGCAATAAAACCATCAGTCAAAAAGGAACCAGCACCAGTTTGATTGAACAGTTTATGTATCCGCGGTATGGCCCCGGACAAATGTGGGAGACCGTGGCAAAGGAAATCACAGAGCGCGGGGGAAAAATATTTTGTAATTCAACGGTTACTGCTGTTAATGCGGATAGCCGGGGATTGATTACTTCGGTAGAAGCCACGGATAATTTCACGGGGGAGAAGAATACCTATTCGGGCAGTTGTTGTTTCTCCAC
>JADZFY010000476.1 GCA_020854215.1 Chitinophagaceae bacterium
TCCGTAACCGTTTTATGGTAAGCTGTCCGGAAAGTCCTGTGAACAAACTCCAGCAACAATGGCTTGTAGTAGAGTATCATGAAGAGGTAGACGGGTAATAGCAATATCGTTATCATTACCCTGCCGATCTCCGTAATATTTTCCTTAAACTCGAAGTCATCAATTGCCTCAGATTTTTTTTCCTTGGCCCAGGCTTTGATTTGCCATTGTCTCACATTGAAAGTCTTAGAAATCCAACGCACACCTTCGAGGTTAGTCGCTTCAAATTTCCTTTTCAGTTCGGGATATGTTTCTGCAAAGGCATTTATTCGCGTTGAAATAAGGGACAGTGTGCCTAGAAATGCAAAAACGGTAATGGTCACAGCCGCAGAAATGGATACCAGTCTATTGATTCCCTTGCGGTGGAGGTAATTTACCATCGGGTTAATTAATATCGCAAGAATGACTGCAAATACGATGGGAACAATAATAGTTCGGCCCACAATCAGGGTAAAAACAAAAGCGAAAACGCTGATAAAAATCAACGCTGTCTTGGCATAGAAGGGTATTTTAAGGGTATTGTTCATACCACATTATAAAGTTGGTTGCTTTCTAGTGAGCCTTTTCAATAAACCACTCCCTATCGACTTGATTTGACTTCCATTGTTTACAACTTTTCTCATTGCACTAACACCGACAATGGCGCCCGTAACTAATTTGGTTAACTGACCGATTGCTTTTGTGGGGAAAAGGAAATTGGCGGCAAGCACCGCTGCCAATCCTATCGTAGTATTCACTGCTGTTGATTTTAAGCCTGGTTTTGAAAATATTTCTCCAACCGTATCCTTTAAAATATTTTTGGGCTTCAGGGTTTCCGCGGTTGCCAATAGTTGCTCCTTTAATGGAGTCCATTCGTTGGCTTGTTTTGTTTCCAATTCTTGAATTGCAATTCTTAATTCTGAAACGGTGTGAGGCTGTTGAATAGCCATTAGCTTGTCATTTGAATGATAATCTCATTTCCCACCCTTGCTTTAATTCCTGGATGAATGATAAATAAGATAAGCCCGATGATAGCATAAACGCCTGCGACTATAAAAAATCCGTAGAATACCCTACCGAGTAACTCACCCAGCCAGAATGAAATAGCAATGGTAAACGTGAGTGAGAAAAGACAAATCGCCAGGATTAGTAATAAGCGTGAAAATAATGTAGATCCAATATCAGCTGCTTTATCGATAGATTTTAACTTTAGTAATTCGAGATTGGTCTTACTGAATTCCTCCGCCCTTGTTAGCAGAAGGTCGATTGATTCCGAGTTTGTTTCCATATGAACCATGATTAATGTAGTAGTTGGAATGCGTGCATACCAACTACTACATATTTTATTTCTGCACTAAAAATGTCGTATTGGTTATTTTGACTTTTCAATTTTGGCAACCCCATTTCCGATGGCTTCATTTAGTTTGCCTTTAACGGTCCCTGCTTCTTTTTTAACTTCTTCCACTAAATCGATGACCATGCTTTTAACAGAGTCAGTAAGATCACCTCCTTTAGACAGTAGCTTTTTACGCGTTTTATTTCCCTTATCTGGAGCAAAAAGAATTCCCAGGGCTGCACCGACCATCCCTCCAACCGTGGCTCCTAATAATAGAGCGCTAACTATTTTACCTGTATTGTTTGTTTTTTTCATTTTATTTTGTGTTTTCTAATTGTTTAAAATGCTCATGTTCTTGTTGCATATACATTTTTCTGAACTATATGCAGTTCATCAAATCTTGAACCCTAGGGTAATTTGAAACCATTTGTTCTTGTAGCGGGGAGTGGTAGACGTACCATCTCCATTGTTATTCTTGATATCCCAGCCCAGCCTTGTGCCCAGCACAATGTTATCAAAGTTAAAATCCACACCACCCAAAACGCCCAACGTGTTTTTCCGGATGTTATCGTTTTCAAATTCCTGAACCTGGAATGTGTTAAAAATTCCATTTGTAAATTCATCCTTTTGTTTTAATAAGTAGGAAAATTGAGGGCCCGCAAGTAGTGTAATCCTACTTGATGGTTTTATAGCAAGCATAAGGGGAATATCAATGTAATTGGTTGTGCGAGTAACTTGATAAGGGCTGCCCAGCAGTGTGCCACTTCCTTTGAAGCCTTTTTGTGAAAATAAGACCTCCGGTTGAACACCTATAAAACTACCAATCGGAATAGTCAGGAAGGCTCCGGCAACGAATCCGGCTTTTGCATCAGCTACAAAATCTTCCCCTTGTGTATCATACACGTTGGAATAGTTCATGCCGGCTTTCAGGCCGAGGTGAAAACCGTCTTGCGCGTAACAATTTGTCGTCACAATGCCAACGGTTAATATTAGGGCTACAATTATTTTATTCATTTTGTATAGTTTATATCTTTCTTATTTTTTGTGTTGTCTTGACGTTATTTAGTGTTACTAACGGTTAAATCTTTCAAGGCTTTTCCGAGGGCGTCCATATCACGAGAAAATTCCGCTTTAAAGTTTGCCCAGTTGTCTTTGCCATCTGCCTTGTATCCATCCAGGCGCTTCTTCACATCGGTATTTTTTTGTTCGAGTTCAGCTATTTTCTTTTTGTATTCGTCTCTTACTTCCTTTTTTTCATTTTCGATACGTGCATTAAAGGCGGTAATACTTTTATCATTGGCACTGATTTTAGCTGCCGATTCTTTTCTGTAAGCTTCAATTTCATCCAGGTAGGCCTCATTGGCCTTGTCCAAATCTTTATTCGCATCCTTTACATTTTCTTGTGCGGCCTCCAGCTTTTGGCTTGGCGAGCTACAACTTGTTAGGAGTGCAGCCGCAATCAAAAGAATTATTGCTACACCTACCCATCCAACGATGGGCAGTATTGATCTTTTTGATTTTATAGTGCTCATATTTTATTTTTTAGATGTTAAGATTTTTAGACGTTAAAAATTTAAAGGTCGGCTATAAGTTGATGTACCTCTTCTTTTGTTTGGTTTGCCTAACTAAAATCTGGAGTCTTCCTATAAGCTCCTGATGTTTACCTTCTTCCTGCAATAAATTGCTATCCGTTAACTTGCCAAATATTTGCTTCAACTTCCCTTTTGTTTCATTCCA
>JADZFY010000477.1 GCA_020854215.1 Chitinophagaceae bacterium
ATTGTTGCTCAAATGGCGTCTCAAAACCGGCTAAAACAAGTTGATTTGGGCTCACATAACCGGGTGTAGATGCACGCTTTCTGCCAGAAGGCTTTGTTTTACCTTGCATGTAGATTTTATTTTTTTATGCGGAACCTAAAGGTAGCAAACGTTTCAGGGTTAATGAGCAAGCCCGAATTAGAAACCGATAACGGGAGGTTGCCGAAATTGACACTTTCACCAACTCCCTCCTGCTCCGCCACCGCCAAAACTACCTCCTCCAAATCCTCCAAAACCACCGGAGCCACCTCCGCCCCAGTCGCCACCACCTCGGCTTCCGCCACCACCCGGGAACCAAAATACAGGAGGAATTCCTGTTTCCCGATAGCCGCGGCGACTCATAAATGAACCACCGCCACCACCACCACCAATTCTGGAAATAATGAATACGATAATTACAATTGCTATAATAACCAATGGCAAGGGAATGCCTTTTTTATTTCCCCGGTTCGCATAGCCTTCCGGCGGTTGGTACTCACCCACGGCCGCCTTCATTATGGCAGTGGTACCTTCATCAATACCTCTGAAATAATCGTTTCCCCTGAAATTGGGGAGAATTTCATTTTCAACAATCTGCTTACACGTAATATCCGGCAGTACACCTTCTAAACCATAACCGGGCGCGATAAAAACTTTTCGATCATCTTTAGCAATAAGGAATACTACCCCATTGTTGAATTCTTTATTTCCCACTCCCCACTTCCTTCCCAGGGCGGTTGCGTATTCATAAGGCTCGTAATCGCTTAATGTTTTTACGATCACTACTACCAACTGATTAGATGTAGTATCGTCATAATTTTTGAGCTTGTGCTCCAAATTTTCCTGCTGCAAGGCAGTAAGCGTGCCCGTATAGTCATTTACTAACCGTGGCGGATTGGGGGCAGCCGGAATGATCTTATCTACCTGCGCCGAAGCACCAATAGAAAGGAAGAATAACAATATGACTACAATAAATTTGTTCATCAATCTTAAAATTCCACACCTTGTATAAATAAAAACAGCATTTGCATACGGTGCCCGATTTTTAATGCGTGTTATAATCCTGAATTAGAAATTGCAAATGCATAACCGGGTCGGGCACAACAGCAATTCTCATTTTCCAAATACAATTTCATCGGGAAGTTCATTCCGGTCTCCACCCGGAGAATAAGGAAAATGATGGCACAAGGCCTCACCCACATGTTTGACCATTTGAATAAGACCTTCAGTTTGGTTGGAGGCACTAAAAGACCGGAGCATCTGCTGCACTTCTGATTTCCAGAATGCTTCGCCCACCCGCAAGTGAATACCTTCGTCTCCATACACCGCGAGCTGATGATCTTTGATTGCCACATAAATGATCACCCCGTTGCGTTGTTCCGTCTTATCCATCTGCAACCCGTAAAACAACTCTATAGCCCGGTCTACCGGGTTCACAAAGCGACAACGACTTTCCACATACACCCTTATCTCACCACTGGTTCTCCTCTCTGTTTCACGGATGGCCGCAACAATGCGTTCGTTCTCCTCCGGGGAGAAAAAATGAATTACTTTAGATGGAAACAGCCTCATGAAATAAGAAAAATTTTTAGAACTTCACTTCGGGAGCCTTATCAGCACCGGGTTCAGCAGCAAAGAAGCCTTTTTCTTTAAATCCAAACATACCCGCATACAATACATTAGGGAATGTTTTCACCAATGTGTTATAATCCTGCACCGCAGTATTAAAGTCATTGCGGGAAACTTTGATCCTGTTTTCCGTACCTTCCAACTGTGCCTGCAGGTTAAGATAATTTTGATTGGCTTTTAGCTCCGGATACCGTTCTACGGTTACCAATAAACGACTCAACGCGCTGCTTACTTCGCCTTGCGCCTGTTGAAACTGCGCCAACTTTTCCGGAGTCAGGTCGTCTGCATTAATATTAACTTTAGTAGCGTTGGCACGGGCTTCTATTACTTTTGTCAGCGTTTCCTGTTCAAAATTAGCGGCACCTTTTACGGTATTCACCAAATTGGGTATTAAATCGGAACGACGCTGGTATTCACTTTGCACGTTACCCCATTTCCCTTTCACATTTTGGTCCAGGCCAACCATCTTATTGTAGCCACCGCAGCCGCAACCGCCTAATAATAGTATCAGTCCTATGATTACAAACAGTATTATACTTTTCGACTTCATGTGTTGTGTTTTTTAATTGAGTAAAAATACATTTCCCTTTTTAAAATGCAGAAGGATTATTTGATGTTCTGATAAAAATCTCCGGCCAGCAAATTAATCTCCTCTTTGCTCAATTTCTGCTTTCCGGAAGCAACCACCACCCTATAACGAAACGTAACCGATTGTCCCTGTTTCAATGAAAAGTTGAGGGTCTCTTTTCCGTTACTGAACACTTTTTGTCCCAAAGGATTGGCGGCAAACAATCCGTAACCCCGGGCATGCCAGTATGTAGGATATCCCAGGTTACGCGGATGGTCAATAATAACGATACTGGTTGTATCTGTTCCCTGTTTTCCGTACAACATACACCACTGGGCCCGGGTACCCCACGCAGCATCCCCTTCTTTTCCTTCACTTGTTAAATAATTGCCGGAAGGTGCGGTATCGGCATTGCCTTCCACTATCGTTATATTTCCTTTATCGTCTTTAAACTCTTTTTTTGCTTTAGACGGTAATTCCAGTTCATGCGCCACACGCAAGCCCAGCATGCCGTCTTTAATATCGGGCATCGTTACGTCTTGTGCAGCGGTAAGTGTAGTGATCCTGTCAATGATTCTTTTGTCCGCATCTGCCCTGAAATAATAGGTAGTGGTTTCATTAAGCAATACCTGATTCTTTTGATTTTCCCAGGCAGCCAGCATTCGTATCTCTCCTTTTTTACCACTCTTTGTTTTAAGGAGCTTCTTTGTTTTAATCCAACCGTACTTGCTTCTCCGCTCATTCGGAATAGCGTATGAATTATTCCAAAAGTCAAGACCGTTCACACTTTCATAGTTCAACCATAGTCCTGTATGGTGAGGGTGGTCTGTGGGCTCGTTCGGACGCGGTGCAAAAGGAAAACCTCTCGTGATAATTTGCCCGTCAGGTGCATAAATAGGATATAAAAAAGGCTTCTCAAGCGTATCCGTGTACACCAGTTCCGTGAACGGTTGCCCATTGGCGGTAACGGTTACTTTTCTAGCTGCATCTTCCGGAGTTACTTCGATTGCGTAGGGTTGCAATTTATCTTTTGATGACTGTCCATGCGCTCCAACTCCGTATATACAACTAAAAAAGAAAACGATATATCCCAACAAACGGGAAAGATTCCTTGTCATAAAGAAATGTTTATTAAATTAGTATTCTTTAAATGTTGAATCATTCTTTGACGACGATGCATTAGTTTTTGCTACCGGTGCAAAATACTATAATATAACTTGTTTACCGCCCGAACCGAATAAAAACTATTGATATCCGCCCAAATTTATTCACCAAAATATTGATCATGAAAAAATCACGCAGAGCATTTATCAGAAATAGTTCAATGGCAGGATTAGCTACTTTCATGGGAACGATGGGGGTGAGTGCGCAAAGTTATCGCAAAATTATAGGTGCCAATGACAGGGTAAACGTGGGTGTGATTGGATTTTCTGACCGTTTCAGAAGTTCGTTACTCCCTTCATTTGTTCAGCTACACAAGACGCTGAACTTTGATATGGTTGCTGTTTCTGATATCTGGAATAAGAGAAGGGAGGACGGGCAGTTGTTCCTCAAACAAAAACTTGCGCACGATATTATTCCATGTGTAAATAATGAAGCGCTATATGATCTGAAAAATATTGATGCGGTTTTTATCAGCACTGCTGATTTTCAGCATGCCTTGCATACCGTTGAAGCGGTAAAAGCCGGGAAAGATACTTATACAGAAAAGCCGCTTGCCGAAACCATGGAGGACGCGAGGGCTGTTCTGAAAGCAGTGAAAGACAGCGGAAGAATTGTTCAGGTTGGCTCACAAAGAAGAAGCGGCGCAACTTACAAAGCAGCTTACGATTTTATTCAGGAAGGGAAATTTGGGCCTATTGCGGCCGTAGAACTCATTTGGAATGTAAACCAGCCGGGGCGCTGGCGGAGACCTTCTCTTGTTCCTCAACTCAGGGAAGGAGATACTGACTGGAATCGCTTTTTACTCAACAGACCATTCGAAAAATTTGATCCCAGAAAGTACCTGGAGTTTCGGTTGTTTTGGCCTTATTCGTCCGGAATTCCAGGGCAATGGATGTGTCACCAAATTGACACAGTGCATTGGTTTGCCAATTTGCCGCACCCCCGCAGCGTTGCGGTAAACGGCGGAATATACGCATGGAAAGACGGTAGAAAAAATGCGGATACTTTAACCGCTGTTTTTGACTATGGCCCCTTAAATGACCCATCCGCAGGATTCCAGGTAATTTTCAGTTCCAGAATGACGAATTCATCCGGCGATGTTAAAGAGATTTATTATTCAAACGGAGGTACCTTAAATCTGGATACGAACCAGATAAGCCCAGAGGGCGGACTAAAAGAGAACCATGCGAAAGCGATGGGAATGAAAGCAAATTTGTTACCATCAATGTCGTTGAATGCAATGAGCTCCAAAGTAACAACCGATGCGAATACCGGTACCGATGACCTGACTTTAGCGCACGTTCGCAACTGGATGGAGTGTGTGCGCAGCCGTAAGCAACCCAACGCTCCTATTGAGGCAGGGTATAATCATTCAATTGCGGTAATCATGTCAAACGCAGCATATCGTACTGGTGAGAAAGTTACTTTTGACGAAAAAACGCAGGAAGTAATGGCAGGAGGAAAACCGTTTCGTTACTAACCTAAAAATATAAAAGGTCAGCGAATTTGGAATTGGCTGACCTTTTACACTTACTTCCTGCTAATATCGTACGCTAAGAGAAAACCGTTTTTATACAAGACACTACGCGGTCCCGTTCCTCTTCGGTTAAGTTAGATCCGGAAGGAAGGCAGATTCCATCCTCAAATAATTGCTTTGCTGTGCCATCGCCATAAAACGGCGCATCTTTAAAAACCGGCTGGCAATGCATGGGTTTCCACAATGGTCTGCTTTCTATACCGGCATTTTCCAAAGCGAGTCTTACTATTTCCCGGGTAATCACCGGATCTTTAACCAGCACAGTTGTGAGCCAGCGATTGGAATAATACCCTTCAGGGGCATCGAGGAAATGTATTGCTTCCAGGGCTGCCAATTCCTTTTTATATCGGTCAAAATTTTCCCTGCGTTGTACAACACGTTGCTGAAGTACTTCCATTTGCCCTCTTCCTATACCTGCACAAATATTACTCATCCGGTAGTTATACCCAATATGAGAATGCTGATAATGTGGCGCGGGGTCTCTGGCCTGCGTAGAGAGGAACCTGGCCTTTTCAGCCCACTCCTTACGAGGCGTTACGAATGCTCCTCCACCGGATGTGGTTATAATTTTATTGCCATTAAACGAAAGAGCAGAAATGATCCCAAAAGTGCCGCACATTTTTCCGTTGATATGGCTACCCAGCGCTTCTGCAGCATCTTCCAGCACCGGAATTTCATATTGATCTGCCAGCGAGGTGATCTCATTCATTTTGGCAGGCATACCGTAAAGATGTACCGGAATAATTGCCTTGGGTTTTTTACCCTTCACTATCCTGTCTTTGATTGCCTTTTCCAAAAATTCGGGAGACATGTTCCATGTATCCAGCTCGCTGTCTATAAAAATGGGAGTCGCGCCCTGATAGGCTATTGGATTAGCAGAAGCCGAAAAAGTCAGACTTTGGCAAATCACCTCGTCACCTGCCTTAACACCAAGCAGTATTAATCCTAAATGAATTGCCGCGGTTCCAGAGCTCAAAGCCGCCACGTGAAATTGATTCGCCTGCTCGGGCAACAGATACCGGGCAATATCTTCTTCAAGTCCGTTCACATTCGGGCCAAGCGGCGCTACCCAGTTCGCTGCAAAAGCATCTTCCACATATTTCCTTTCATTGCCACCCATATGGGGTGATGAGAGCCAGATTTTAGATTGCATATATTTCTCCGAATTCAATATGAGGTATTAAAACCAAATCAACTTTGAATATGAGATTTTAAAAGTATCAGAATTACTAACCACTATCTCGTAATAGTTTAGCCATCCTTCCAAACCTCTTTCACATGGAACAACACGTAATCCAGCAGACTGGTCTGCCATCTTTAAAAACACCGTAAAATATCCACCACACTAATTCTTTCCTCCGAACGAAAAATTCCGCTTCAAATTCAGGAAACGTTTTTCCATAAACCAATAACTGAATGAAGAAACTGCAACAGTCAACAAAACCACCAAAACAAAATCAAAAATAATGATTTTAGTTGCGAGGTACTGATTCACCATGTCCAACGCTAACGCATGCCAAACATAAATACCATAACTAATCGTTCCAAGATACTGAACTATTTTATTTTTCAGCAATCTTGTTATCATCCCCTGCCGCTCGTATATCGCGCAAAGTGCTATTATTCCAAAATACATTAAACCCAGCGCACTATGTTTAAATAAGTCCTGATAAAAACTATCTAAAAAAATGCAAATGACAAAAAATATTGCACCTCCAATTAAAGCAGCAACATAACTATTCCCATGTTTTTTATTCATCAAATTTCTGCTTTCCAGTACTGCGAGTATTCCGCCCATAACGAGTTGATCCATTCTTGTAAATGTTGCATAATCAATGGTATACCCCGCAGAAAGCATATATACTCTGATCCCAATAGTACCTAATACAAGGATTCCAAAAACAAACAAAACCCATTGGTGAGCATACCTGAAAACAAAAAAAACAAGTGCTGGCCAAATCAGGTAGAAATGTTCTTCAACCGCTAATGACCAAAAATGTATAGGTCCGGATGATTTCCATTTAAACGTAAGAGCGAAATTTTGAAGGTAGGTATAATAATAAATGTGCTGACTAAATGTAGACGTAAAATGATACAACGCATTAAAAATAAACGGCAAAAAGTAGTAGCACAACAAGGCAAAATAATACAGCGGAAATATACGAAGTACACGTCGCATATAAAATACCTTAAAATAATCTTTTTGGTTTATCGAATTAATTAAAATCCGTGTAATAACAAATCCGGAGAGTACAAAAAAAAGTGATACCCCTGAGTTGCCAAATTTCACTATTCTATTGAGTAAAACAGAATCTATTGACCGCCCAAGGCTAAAAAAGTGAGAAACAATTACCATAAGCGCGGCAATCCATCTCAAGCCGTTCAAGGATCTGAAGTAAGTTAACTGTGCCTGCATGCGTTACATTAACAAGTCACTTTCGTTTATTAAAATTGGATAAGCGTCTACGTCCCGGAGAAATATATATTGTTCCTTAAAGGCGAAATGGACCGTTTCACCAACGCAACCTGTTTCATCAAACAACTGACGCAGTGTTAAAAGCGGGAAGTTTGCTCCTCCCGCAGCAAATGAGGAAGTGAAAGCCACATGTCTGATATTGATTTCCGTTATTTTTGGGGCCCCGTTTTGGTCTTCTTTGAAATCAACTGTAAAAATCCCGTTTAGCCCCGTATTGGTTTTCCGGGAAACATTATTTAATGCGTCAACAGAAATATCTACAAGCCGCGGTTCATTCAAGAGACGTCCGAACGAAGTATTACCGGTAATCCCCGATGGGGCAATTTTTGCCATTATATATTTTATCCGCTCAGCAGAAGCGGTGGCTAATAATTTACCATTAAAATAAAGAAGCTTGCATGCTAAATTTCGTCCCGGAAGATATTCAGTAGCAATGAATTCTGTCACCTCGGGATTCATGGCAATCCACTGCGTCAATATCTGTTTATTCTCAATTTTTAATGCGCCCAAACCGCTCGATCCCTCTGTGCCTCTGACCCAAAATACGTGGCCCAACTTTTTTACCACATTTTCATACACATAATTCACCGGGTCTAATCTCATATAACTTGGAATATATTCCTTCCCGGCCAGTTGATCATGCAACTTGTATTTATTCACCAGTTCAGTTGCCAAACGATAATCGGGCAAATGCAATTTGATATCCCTGGTGATCCTTTTATGATTTTTCGACCACTCCAATACTTCCGCTTCGGGCAAAATAATTGCCGCATCAATAGCAAATTTTTCGATAACGCCGTTTATCACCTCCCAGTAACGACTATCTCCCGCCTTTGGCACCACAAATGTCTGGCAAAACAACGACTTGTCGTATAATCCATAGGCAAGCGGATTTGAATCCACGCCTATGAACTCGAACGAGTCTTTGTATTCACCACCAAAATATTTCACTGCCCGAACGAACGCCCGCGGGGTAGGCCCACCAACACCCGTAATTAAAATTCTCTTTTGAAACAACTTATCCATCTTTACCGTCTCTATTGTTATTTATATGATCAAATCCCCACTTCTTCGGTCACATTCCGATGCATATACTGCATAAACAATTTTTTGTATCCTTTGCGCCCGACCGCCATACTCAGTAAGTTCCAGTTATGGTTCCCTTCGATTAGCACGGGCCCGTTATTAGAAATCGCTACGTCCCACCCAATAGAACGGTTACCCGGCAATAATTTTGCCGCATTAATAACTATCTCCTTGCACGCAGGCCAAAACGGAATGGTAAACCCCTCAATAGGCGTACCCGTAACGGGATGTACCTGTACCTCTGTTTTGGTTACGTCCAGGTATCTGCCCGGCTGGCAAATCCGACCAGTTGCTAAATCTATAGCCGCACCAATATTTACACCGTAATGCCCAACAGAAAGATTATCTACCTGACTATTGACACTAATACGCACAAAGGCCAACAGGATGACCACCTCGCCTTCTTCCGTATATTGTGTTACGATCCTAATTGTATTCACCGCTGCTGGCGACAGGCGCATCATCTCGTTGTGTTGAATCACATAGTGTTCGGCTAAATCATACCCTTCTTTTTCCATGATGGAAGTAACAGATTCCGGGGCGCCGGCGGGGATTTCGATAACGTCAACATCTTTACCAGCTCCACCCTTTGATTTTTTCAATACCAGCTTCTTCCCTGCTCTTTTGCAAAATTCAACTGCAAATTCCCTGTCTGTTTTAAGTCTGGTAAACGTGGCCCACTTTCTGCCCGAAAAATCATCAAACCGCTCCAAAAATCGAATCTTATCATGCAACACTTCTCTTTCCTGAATAGGGTTCATCTTCAACTGGTATTCATACATAAACCCAGTACATGGAAATTCCGATCGTTCCTCCTCGGATAAATCAAAGAACCTGAGGTGAAAATAATCAAGCGGAGAGGCATTATGTTTGTACATTGTACGCATTACTTCTCCAATGATTGTGAAATAAGAAAGTCCCTTTTCCACTTTAACATACCGGCAGTATTTAAAGAATAGTTTCCAGTCTGTTTTAACGAAGTAATAAGGAATATACAATAACCTTCTGAATATCATGTTATTACAATAAAATCAAAACAGTACCCACGTCAAACAGAAAAACAACAGCAATGTGGTTGTAATGCAGGTTTCAATAATTCACCACTAAAACAACTACTGAAGTAATGAATTGGATATTCGGGTTTTGTAAAGGTGCAGCATGAAATACGCGTAAAAGTAACATTTTCCGAAAACTTTTGCAACGATACTACAAAGTTCTCAGGGGTACTAATCAACAGCCTTCAGTTCGCAGCATTCGTACCTGTAAATGGACGCATGGGTAAATTTTCCTCAGCATTTACGCCTTCACTTTTAAACACCTTCAGCAGGGTTAATCCTACTATTTCCATATCCAATAAAAAGCTACAATGGTCAACATACCACACATCCAATTCAAATTTCTTTTCCCAGCTAATGGCATTTCGTCCGTTAACCTGGGCCCATCCGGTAATTCCCGGTCGGATTTCGTGACGCCGCTTTTGCATTGCGTTGTACAAAGGCAGGTAGTTCACAAGTAAGGGTCGGGGTCCTATTAGGCTCATATCGCCTTTTATCACATTAAGGAGTTGAGGTATTTCATCGAGCGACGTTTTCCTCACAAATCGCCCAACCCTGGTCATTCGCTTAAAATCCGGTAACAGCTTGCCATCCGAATCTTTCTCATCCGTCATCGTTTTAAACTTAATGACTTTGAAAATTTGTTCTCCTTTCCCAGGTCGGTTTTGAAAAAAAAACGGTTTCCCCTTATTTACCACGAAAAGAAGCAGAACAATAATCAGAAATACAGGAGAAGCTATTATAAAAACTATAGTAGCAATCGAAAAATCAATTACTCGCTTAAAAAACAATTTATACATAACTAATGACCTTGTATTCGGATTTATGAATATAAGCTAGATGTTGCGTTACGCTGTACGAAAAGAATTAAAACTGTAATATCGTTCCACCCCACGAATAGCCAACTCCAAAACCCACGATCATTACTTTTGAACCCGCTTTAATTTTCTTTTCCTGTAACGCATGTTTCATGGCAATGGGAATGGTAGAAGATACCGTATTACCGCAGTGCTCCATATAAATAAGAAATTTTTCAGCCGGTATTTTGATTTTTTTTCGAAGGTATTCCAGCATAAAACGGTTAGCCTGGTGGAAGACAAACAGGTCAATTTCTTCCTGCTGAAGGTGATTGCGTTCCAGAATCTCCCGGACAAGGTCCGGCACAGATTCTATCGTAAAATTGAAGATTTCGCTGCCGTTCATGTACAAACAGTTGTCATTAAACAGATTCCCGTCCTCATCTTCATGCAGAGCCTGATCACCGCTTTTTGGAAACCGCATGGCCCCGTTTTTTACGATAAGGTTTTTCGCACCTTTTCCGTCCGTACCCAACACAACTTTATTTATTCTCCCTCCTATCGGGTTTGACGTTACCAATACCGCAGCCGATGCGTCACCAAAAATTGACCGATTCCCCTTGTCTTTCGGATGTAAGAAACGGCTATAGGTTTCGGCAGTAATCAATAATACATTAGTGGCATCTCCCGACGCAATTAATCCTTTTGCCAAACTGAGTCCATATACAAAACCGGAACAACCCTGGTTGATATCAATTGCACCCGATGAGGGAGTCAAATGCAATCTTTCGTGTACAAGACAGGCAGTAGTTGGCAAAAAATAGTCGGGGCTTTGCGTACATAATAATAAAAAATCGATATCAGCGGGGTTCAGGTTGTATTGCTGAAAAAGATTTTGTGCAGCTGCCACTGCCAGATCAGAAGTAAACTCATTTTCCGCAACTACCCGTCTAACAGATATGCCTACCTTATTCATTATCTTATCTACACTCCATTCGGGAAAATCAGCGTTCAATTGCTCATTGGTTAGTTCCGTGGAAGGCAGATGGTAGGCAATAGCGGCTACATGCGCATTCGAGTATTCGGGCATCGTTAAGTTCCTCTCGTTATAATTCTATTAATTCGGGAACGACAATAGGACTGCATTGCAAATAAGCCGTCCCCCATGACAGTCCAACTCCAAATCCGCAAAGCAACAACCGGGTGGAACTTTGTTGCAACTCAGCTCTCATTTCGGTCACCATCGTAAGCGGTATGGATGCTGAACTCGTATTGCCAAAATGTTTAAGCGAGTAGGGCACTTTATTCTCCGGCAAACCCAATTTCTTTCTTATTTTTTCATTCATCATTTTGTTTGCCTGATGAAATACAGCGAAATCAATATCCTCATTAGTAATCGCCAAATGCTCCATCAGTTTTTTACATGTTTTTGGCGCTTCGCTAATTCCAAAGGAAAAAACGTCAAACCCATCCAGATGAAGGCTGTGCGGAGTTCGAACCAAACCCTCATTACTGGTGTACTCCTCCAGCGACGCTGCAGAAAAACGGGTGCGAAAACCTCCTTCAGGAACGATGATTGCTTTATAACCGGAACCATCCGTAGCCATATGGAAATGAAGTCCCTCAGATTGTTCATCATACTCCAGCAACGTAGCCGCTCCCGCATCTCCAAAAAGCATGCTGCTGCTTTTATCTTTGGCATTAGGTATTTTTGAAGCCGTATCTCCCACTAACAGCAGTCCTTTTTTTATTTGTCCGGCAGAAAGATAAGAAGCAATCAAATTTAGCCCATACACATAACCACTACAACCAAGCGGAACATCAAATGCCAGCGTTTCCTTACTGAGTTTCAGTCTGTCCTGAATGATGCAGGCGGTATTGGGTAGAAAAAAATAGTCAGGAGACTGTGATACAAAAACGATAATCCCTATATCATTTCTATCCGTTTGCGTCTCCTCCAGCAATTTTTCAGCGGCGGCAACGCATAAATCTGACGTGCACACACCTTTTTCCGCCATCCTAAGTTCCTCAACACCAACATTATTTATGAATGCGTTAATATCACCCGGAGCAAATAGTTCATTATCGGTATTCTTGACCGAATTAGCAGGCACACATGCGCTAATACCTTTAATGGAAACATATTTATTATGAAGTAAAGCCATAATCAGAAATTAATCGAGAAGTACGTACCTGCCGCCGTCCAATGTTAAGGATCTTCCTGTCATCCATTTCGATGCGTCTGACAATAAGAACACGGCTGTATTGGCTACGTCATCGGGCATGCCATAACCTAAAGGGTATTTGGCTTTGTCTTTCTCCACGGCTTCAGCGGAGATCACGTCTTCCATCTCTGAAGCCATTGCCGTTTGAACCATTCCGGGTTCAATAGTATTTACCCTTATTTTTTGCGATGAAAGCTCATTAGCAATTGCTTTGCTGGCAGAAGACATTGCCCCTTTACTGCCGGTATAAAGTATGGAAGACTTGGTTCCTATTTGTTGGGCAACGGACGAGATCAACACTATAGACGAATGTGCATTTCTCTTTATCTTTTTTTGCCGAACCATTTGAGCAAGCAACAGTACCATTGAAAAATAATTAATATTCATCAGTTCCTCGAGGCTTTCCCTCTTGATGAATTTAAGAGGTAACATTTTAGAAACACCGGCAGCATATACAAGTCCGTTCACATCCGGCATCATTGCTGCCACTTTTTCAATCCCGTTATCTGTTGCCAGGTCTGCTTCAATAAAAAAGGCATTCCCCTCACCCAGTTCCTGAACCATTTTCTGCAAAAGGTCTGCCCGCCGGGCTACTCCGGTTACCTTACCTCCGGCAGCCACAATTGATTTACAAATTGCCCAACCAATGCCGGATGACGCACCGGCAACAAGAATATGCTTACCATGTAACGAGAAAGGAGAATACTCAGTCATCCACCATTGGTTTTTGTAGTCGAAAGCCGTTATTTTGAACTAACCCGCTCGAACAACTGTTCTATAGTATTCGCTTCCCTTAGGTCGGCTCCCGTAATCTTTTTGCTGTATTGCTCGTCAACCATCGCAATTATCATCAACGCCACCATCGAGCTCCATTCTTCCATTTCTTTAAAATGAGTTTCTAAGGTTATAGTAGATGGGTCGGTATCGTCAAACTGTTCTGCAAAGGATTGTAAGAAATGATTTTTATCCATAAATTGTCTACTTAAATATTGAATTAGCTTTTCTTTTCAGGAAATTATTAGGATGGATAATAGCGAACTGGTTGCTGCTAACCATTACTTATACGCCCGTTGACATCGCAGGTACACCCATATAATGACCGTTATCTTTAACACTTCGGAACAACACAGACATAGGACCCACAACGTTTCTGTTACCCACCTTTTTATATTGTAAAATTCCGGAATTCATACCAAAATCATTCTGATCACCTATTGTTACTCCTCCGGAGATTAACGACGAAGTTGCAAATGTATTATAATTACCAACAATAGTATCGTGACCTACCCTGACACCTGCATTAAACACGTTGAAATTTCCAATTCTATTATCTGCGGAAAGAGAAGTATAAGGTTGCACTATATTGCCCACACCAATGCTCAGAGATTCAAAATGCAAAAAATGGCAACTGGGATGAAATAAGTTTGGAAAGTTTAATTTATCGGAATGTAGCTGTTTTTGAATGGAAAGGATGTTATGCGATTTGCCCGCCGCAATAATTACGTCAAGGTTTTCATCAATGCGATTTAAGTCATTCATCGTACCCAGTACAGGAAAATTTAAAAAAAATCTGCCTGTAGGAACGTTGTCATCGAAAAACCCAATAAATTCCCACTTATTCTCTTGCTTATTAATATCATTAATTGTCAGATAAACCTCCTTAGAAAACCCGCCTGCACCGGCAATTGCAATTTTTCTCATCTTAATCGTCTTTGTTTTTCTGCAAACTGAAATACATAGCAAAAATGAATCCAACTCGGGGCAAAGGGGGGAAGTGCGCAAAAGTAAAGAAATCAATCAACTAACAACTCTAAAAATTGCCTTCACGTTTCAAAGCCGCAGAAAACCCAACCATTTCATCATTTTTCCAATTCGGATGATTCATCGGGAGATTTTCACTCCAAATATCAAGGGTTTGTGGAAATGCGCTTTTGCCAAAGCTTAGTCCAACTTGCGAATTGACGGAACTGAATACTCCGTGGAATGAGGAGATAAGAATACCAATGTGCAATATTCCTGTTGTGGAAGGCGATCTCCCACGCCCATTTGAAACGCCCTTTGATCACATATTCCAAAACCTGACGATGAATGAACCTGGTATAATACCTTTTTTCATCTCGATTACTGCTGCTCTCCAAAGGAATTTGATACAGCCAAAGTGCCTGAGGCGGGTGCAGGGTCGCCATAGCACTATTTTCTGTCTGCAGCCGGTACCATACTCTAACATCCGGCGTAGCCGCAATCGTTACTGCCCTGCCCATCCTCGCCCACATATCGTAATCTTCTCCTCTCCGAATGCTCGTATTGAAATAACCAATTCGCAAAAATGTCTCCTTTTTCACACAAATAGAGGAAGAATGCATAACCGGTCCAACATATACCTGCTTAAAAAAATCTTTAATTACCCCTCTTTCTCTGGCGCCAAATACGTTGAGTGTGGCATTGTTGAATTTGCAGGCGTAACCGGTTGTATAACAGTCTGCATTCGGGTAATCAGTAATCAATAAAGCAATGGTTTCCAAAAAATCCGGCTCCCAGAAATCGTCTGCATCCAAAAATGCCACATACGCACTCTGAGACTGTTTTATACCCTCATTTCGACTACTGGAAATGCCTCCGTTGAGTTTATCCACAATCCTGATCCGGCTATCCAAAATGGCTGCAACAACTTCCCGGCTCCTATCCGTGGATCCATCATTAATAATTAATAATTCAAAATCAGTGTGACTTTGCGCCAACACCGACTCAATCGTTTTAGACACGCTTATTTCCTTATTATATAGCGGGATTACGACTGAAATTCTCATTTAACCTGCATTTTTCTATTACATGGAATTGAAAACAGACATAGCTTCGCCCCCTCAGTCCCAATTGAAAATCAATAAAGACGATTTCAATAACGCTTCTTGAACCGTTAAATGATATTTACAGGCTGGTTTTTAATACAATCGTTAATGCCTGTCAGGTTATATCGAAGGACTGTTGAACTTTATCATCAAAACAAACCAGGGTGAAAATCCATCGCAAACTTACTACGCATTATTTTACCCATTATTAGAAGTTGCATAATATTTCTATTTCTATATTATAATAAGTATTACACCTCTGTTTTAGCGCTGTGTATACCTGTTAACAATACAAAATCTCATACTATAATATTGATATTTAATAAATTCTGGTGGTTGAACAGTTGGGTTTCAAAACTAACTCTATCTTTGCGCGGCTAATAATTTTAAATTTTCGGTACCCATTTTGAGATAATACAAAGTTTCAATTGTGGTGCCGAAAGGTCCTATTTTTCGAGAGACTACACTGGCTTTTTCCAATACATCTCCAATTCCCTTGAAAAAGATATGGCATGATACCATAATGCAGGAAAACTTACGTTATTGCTTTGAATTTCAGCAATCTTAGCATGTGACTAAGGAGGCGAAGCTGTGTGAATGCCATTCGAAAAATGAATTTTTCCCCAAATAGCTGCGTTTGCGCGAGGCGTTGACGCTTTTTAGGTAAATTGACTTCACAAAAATTCTTTTCATTAGATGCGTATGCACAATTCACGATTTTTAGACTTATTTGCCGTAGTTATGCTATTATCATTTAGTTCCTGCCGAACAGGAAAGGAGCTGGCATTGTTTCAGGATCTGAGTTCCGAACAGGATGCCAGGGTGCAACAGGTGAGGACGGCTGCCTTTGACCCCCTGCGCCTGCAAACCGACGACCAGCTACAGGTGGTCATCAGCAGCATCAGCC
>JADZFY010000478.1 GCA_020854215.1 Chitinophagaceae bacterium
AGCTTCCACCAGTGTGGTAAGTACGCCATTCAGGGTGATTCGCCATTCGTTGATCTCTGCCAGTTTTCCCTGTTCAATATCCGCGGTGTTGAGATGAAATAACCTTCCTGAGGGGATATCGCCAAAAAGATATTTTCCGTTTAGCAAAGGAATAGTGGTTCCCCAATACTCAAACCCTCCGGTAATCGCCGCGCCCTCATCATGATCAAAAGCGGCAACAGGGTAGGTAAACTTATAAATACTGTCGTCTGCCGGTAACGGATACACGTTATTGATATCACCTAAGGGATCAATTACAAAACGGCCTTCTCGCGTTGGCCATCCGTAATCTCTGCCCGGAGTGATCAGGTTCACCGATTCAATATGATGTTGTCCGATATTACAAGCCAACATTTCACCACGCTTCGTCCACGTAATGCGATGCGGGTTTCGGAATCCGGACGCGTAAATTTCCGGAGCGACACCGCCGTGTTGCACTCCAGAGTATGGATTGTGCGACGGAATACCGTAATTACCGTTAGCGCTGTTATGCCCTAATGGGTCAATGCGAAGGATGGTACCCCATACCGTTTCCTTACTCAATGCCAGCGATGGAAATCCATTTTCAACACAGCCACCATCGCCAACGCCTATGTACAATAGGCCAAAATCTTCGTCACCCGGCTTTGCTAACGGGTTAAAAGTGATTTCCTGTACGCCATGAATGCCGCTTACCATATCCACTCTGAATAACTCACGACCGCTACCTTCAAAAATTTCGGCCGCAGGATCTTTTACCTTCCATTCGGTGAGTACCCATTGTACCGTTGCCTTTATAGAATCAGGATAACCGAATGTTGCTTTTTTTGTACGGGGTGGCTCGGTATGTGTAGTGTACAAAAATCCATTTTTTGCAAAGTTGGGGTGAAAGGCAAAACTTCCGAAGCCTGTGGCGAGTCCGGGTTTATGGATAAACTTCGCTTTCAGTTTAGCAATATCCATATATAACTCCGGCTTCCCATTTTTTAGTGCGTACAATTTACCATTGAGATCGTTCACAAATATTGTTCCCGGTCCGGGCTGGTAATCGAGTTTTGTGATTCGTGCAAGCGGACTCCTGCCGTTGTCGGAGGTAACCGGAAAAGTAGTGATTTCTTTAAGCGATACCGTTAATCCGTCGAATTTAACAGGCTTGCGAATGGGATCTGCAATTCCTTTTGCTACAGTTTTTGATGCAGAGGGTTGTTGTGCGTGTATGTATGCGATTATTGCATCAATATTTTTTTCATTCAGTACGTTAAATGGCGGCATTAGGGTTTTGTATTGCCCGTAGAGCTTGTTGGCACGTTCATCTCCCGATTTAATAACTTGCTCAGGATTGCTGATGAAATGATGCAGCCATGCCGGAGATACTTCCCGGGTTACGCCCGCGAGTTTAGGACCAATTCCATTCTGTTGAATATTGTGGCAACTGGAACAATGCTGTGTAAAGAGAGAGTCTCCCAGTGCAATAACGGTAGAGTCTGACGATATTTCTTGTTGTTGCGATGTATTGAGATTGCAGGAGAAGAAAAAAAGTAATAAAGGCAAAAGTAAAATCGGAGCGATTGAGCGTTTGTTGTTCATTGTTGGAAGTATAGTTGTTTTTAATTTTTATAATCTGGGAATCGTTAGCCCGCCGTCTACCATAATTACCTGACCGGTGGAATACATGAAATCGCCTTTGGCAAGTGCCGCTACCACTTTTCCCACATCCTCCGGCTCACCCCAGCGCGGCTGTACACATAGTCCATCGGCAATAAGTTTGTCGTATTTTTCTTTTACACCGGCAGTCATATCTGTTTGGATAATACCCGGACGAACTTCAAAAACAGGAATGTTATAACTGCCCAGTCTTACCGCAAACAATTGTGTGGCCATACTCAGCCCGGCTTTCGACAAACAATATTCACCCCGGTTTACTGATGCTACGGTAGCCGACATAGAGGAAACATTGATGATGCAACCGCTGAAATTGTTATCCGCTTCCTTTTGTTCAATCATCCAGTTGGCTGCTTTTTGCATCAAAAAGTAACTGCCTTTTAAATTGGTATTCATTACCTCGTCGTAGCTCTCCTCCGTGGCCTGGAGAATGTCGTTTCGCTGTCTTGGCGCCATCCCGGCATTATTCACCAAAACATTCAGCCGACCGTAGTGCGTTTTTATTTCGCTCATCATAGATGCTCTGTCTGCTGTTGATGCAATATTTCCGCGGCAGTAAAAAACGTCATTGCCATGTTGCTTTAATGCAGTGATGGAGGGGTGTACCTCTTCCTCCGCCCGCATGCCGTTGATGACCAGGTCAAAACCGTTTAACGCCAGTTGGGTAGCAATACCCAGTCCAATACCCCGGCTGCCGCCGGTAACTAATGCAACTTTTTTCATCATTAAAATTATAGTTCAGGTACGGTTACCCAGCACCGTTTGCTCCAGCTTTCCAACCCTTTTTCTGCCAACTGCACGCCCTTTGCTCCTTCGCGTAAATCCCAGGGGAAGGGTGTATCCAGAACAATATGTTTTAAGAATAGTTCCCACTGCACTTTAAAGGCGTTATCATAAGTTTCCTGCTCCGGTACCTTCAACCAGCCTTCAAAAAAGTTAATCGGCTGTGCAATATCCGGGTTCCACACCGGCTTGGGGGTGTTTCCATAATGTTGAATATAACATTCGCGCAGGCCGGCAACCGCAGAGCCTTTGGTGCCATCCACCTGCAGGGTGAGCAGGTCGTCGCGACGTACCCTAACCGTCCAGGAAGAGTTGAACTGTGCAATGATATCGTTTTCGAGTTCGAAGGTGGCATAAGCTGCATCATCAGCCGTGCATTGATATACCTTACCCTGTTCATCTATTCTTTCGGGTATATGGGTGGCGCCCAGACATGATACCGCTTTTACTTTTCCAAATACATTGTCGAGTACATAACGCCAGTGACACAACATATCTACAATAATTCCCCCATCATCTTCCTTCCTGTAGTTCCACGATGGACGCTGGGCGGGAATATTGTCTCCTTCAAATACCCAGTATCCAAACTCACCGCGAACGGAAAGGATTTTACCAAAGAAACCCTGTTGAATCAGGCGTTTCAGTTTGATGATACCGGGTAGCCACAACTTATCCTGCACCACTCCGTTTTTTACTCCGGCTGAACTACACAGGGTGTACAGCTCCATTGCTTCTGCAGTACTTACGGCTATGGGTTTTTCGCAATAGATATGTTTTCCTGCTTTAACTGCCTTGCGTATGGCTTCGGCACGCCGTCCGGTAGTTTGCGCATCAAAATAAATAACGTTGTTCGTGTCGTTAAGTACCTCATCTAATTGAGTACTCATTTTCTGAATACCGGTTAAGCCGCAGAGTTTTTTCAATTTGTTTACATCGCGACCTACCAGCACCGGATCCGGCATAATGATTTCACCGGGGCCGACAGCAACTCCTCCTTGTTGGATGATCGCTGCGATAGAGCGCAGCAGATGCTGGTTTGTGCCCATGCGGCCGGTAACCCCGTTCATGATAATACCAATTTTGTGCACTTTCATATCCTTGTTTGTTACGTTTTATTTTGTGTATCCAATATCTTTAAAGCGGCATAATTCAAATCACTCGCATTTCACCCTTCAGCTGTTATCGCTCCCTCTACCATAAACACTCATCGCTCATTTCACCTATACATACTCCCTGGATGCTTTTACTATCTGTTTCAGGAACAGGTGCTGGTCTTCTTTCCACCAGCGGTTGGAAAAAATTTCTACTTCAATAAATCCATTGAAACCGGTACCTTCTACCCACTTCCGGATTTGTTTTATGGGAATACATCCTTCGCCCATGAGCCCGCGATCCAGCAACATGTCTGTTGTGGGCGATTTCCAGTCGCAAACGTGGAATGCCATCAGGTTTTCGTTTTGTCCGCATCGTTTAATTTCTGCCTCCAGGCAGGGGTCCCACCAAAGATGATACACATCAACGGCAACGCCTACCCACGGGGAGTTCAATACTTCTGCCATTTCATTGGCTTGTGCCAAGGTGTTAATGGCCGACCTCGTATCGGCATACATCGGATGCAGGGGTTCAATAGCCAGTTTAACGCCGGCTGCAGCTGCATCCGGAATAATAGCGGCAATACCCTCCTGTATTTGTTGCCTTGATATTGCCAGGGGCTGACCGGGGTCGGCGCCGCAAACCAGCACAATCAGCGGAGCACCGAGTTGGGCTGCTTCTTCAATCGCTTTTCTGTTGTCATCAATCGCCAGCTTTCGTTTCGCCGCATCTTTGGCCGGGAAAAAGCCACCGCGGCAGAGCGAAACAATGCTTAAATCATGGTCTCGCAGCAATTGCCCTGTTTTTTGGATATTTTTTCCTTCCAGCGCATCTCTCCACACCGTTATGCCTTTCACGCCTGCGGCAGCATAGTGCTTTGCCGCTTCCTCTATTGGCCAGGGTTTGGTGGTGATGCTGTGAATGCACAACCGGGAAAGATCATTAGATTCGCTTATAGTCATTGGATATTAAAAAAGGTATAATAAGGTTCATTATTGATGATACGTTGAATATACAACGCTACCTCCCGTGCATGATAATCGCCCCACATGCTCGACTCGCCATTGGGGATCTTACTACCCGGCTGAATATGGTCCCATCCGTTAGGACGATGATATATGGAGTGAAGAATCAGCCCCTGGTGTTCGGAATTGGTGCTGAGATAAGGTTCGTCAAACAGGGTATTGAGCACCGTGAGTCCTGCCTGCCAGTAGCGATTTCCACTAATAATGTCACCTTTATTTTGCAGGTATTTGCCCAGTCTGAGCAGCCCTTGCGCGCCAATTGCTGCTGCGGAGCTATCTACCGGTTCGTAATCGTTATATGGGTCGGCGGATTTACTCAAATAATCTCCGAGATTCACTAAGCCGGGGGCACCGGTATCCCAATACGGAATCCCATCCGCGGGTGTATGCTCAATATAAAAATCGCAGGTGGCTTTTGCTCCCTTAAGAAGCATTGCCATCACCGGTTGTTTTTGGGGAAGTTCATTTTCGTTGAGGGTATCAAACCACTCTAACTCTTCGGCAAAACCACACATGGCCCAGGCTAACCCTCTCGTCCAGGTACTAAATCCGGTGTAGCCCTGTTGCGAATTGGGGCAGCGAAAATTACCGTCTTTTGTATTAAAAACGCACTCATGGGCGGTACGTCCCCAGGCATCGTAAATATCTCTGCCTTCATTATAGTAAACAGAAAATTTGGCTGTGGAAGAAAGGTGTTGAATGGCCCGGTCTAACAAACTTATTTTTTGATCGCCTTCGGCCTGCAAAAAATGACCCAGGCTATGGCTTACCACTAATGCCCGAACGGAACGGATAGTATCCACGAAAAGGGAATGAGGGCCATTAAAGGAATGAATGAATCCACCACCTTTAATTTCCGTCCACCGACTTGCCTGAACAGCGCCTGTAATTTTTAATGCGAGGGTATAAAAATTTTTTTCCCATTCGTTATACGGAATTCTGCCTTCATGCATCAGCCGGAGTAAATTTCCGTAAGTACTGACGTTGTTAAATCCGTGATCGTGCACTCCAATGTGGCTGATATGCGGCGCCATTACCGCAACTGTCTTTTGACGTGCCTGCTCTAAAACCGGTAACGTACCCGTAGCATCATACTGAAGTAGGGATGAACCGAATTGAAAGCCCTGGGTCCATTCTGTCCACCCACGGGTGGTATATCGGCCATTAACCGTAAACACGGGCGATCCGCCTGAGGCATCATAGTTTTCTTCCAGCAGGTTAATTTTCTTCTCCGAAACCTCCCAAAATCTTCGAAGCTTTACGTCCAGCGTAGCAGCCTGTAAATCCGTGCGTATTTTCATGCCTGTTATTTCGTAAAAATTCTGACGTAATATTAATGAGCAAAAATGATGGTTTTACTCATTACTTTTTTAAAAATAGGGCTAAAAGATAAAGGTTTTCATTCGGATTTAACGGTGCAGATATAGTTATTTTTTTAGAATGTATCTTTTTCTGCAGATACTCGGACTATCTTTTATGGGATTGCTCATCCGATAGTGTGTAGCAAACCACCCGCAACAGCTCCGGTTTTCAATAATGAGAGCAACTCCAGGATAGGGGGTGAGCACGCTATCCGCTGTAGTCAATGCTAACCGTCCGGGAGCTGTTCCCGCAAATAGCAGTATTTTTGCCGCTTTAAATAGACAGGTATTATGCAAACATCGGTGAAGTATTATCTGGTTTTTTTGTACCGCCTTTTTGTGGTGCTTTTAATTTACATGCTTTGCCGGTATTTGTTTTTTATTTTCAATAAAGAGCTTTTTCGGGGTATTACTGCGGACAGCGCGATGCTGATTATGCAGGGGGGAATAAAATTTGATATTGCTGCCCTTTTTTATTTCAACGGACTGTTTATTTTCCTGATGCTGTTTCCCATTCGGCAGCGACATTCGGCAATGTACCAGCGGGTTGTGGGCTGGACATTTTTTTTATTCAACGGGTTGGCTATTCTCTTAAACTGTATTGATATCATTTACTACCGTTTTACATTGAGGCGCAGCACCCGTTCTGTTTTTGGCGAATTTGAGCATGAAACCAACAAATGGAAATTAGTATTCCAGTTTTTGAAAGACTACTGGTATATCGTATTGTTATTTATAGGGCTGATATGGCTGATGAAAAAATTATACGGATGGGTAAAGATCAATCCGGCACCGGATAAAAACCGTTTCTTCTATCTGCATGCCGTTCTTTTCCTGTTACTTTCCGTAACGCTGGCAGTAGGCGGCATACGGGGTGATTTCAAACACAGTACCCGCCCAATCACCATTAGTAACGCGGGTGAATATGTGAATCGGCCCAATGAAATATACCTGGTGTTAAATACGCCTTTTTGCATGGTACGCACCTGGGATGTGCATCGTTTACGTGAAGTGAATTTTTTTGATGATACGGAGTTGAAGCGTATCTATTCGCCCGTTCACTTTCCAGGTAACGATACGACTGCATTTCGCAAGCGTAATGTGGTAGTGATTTTGCTGGAAAGTTTTAGCAAAGAGGTTACCGGGTTTTACAATCACCGTCTCGACAATGGCACCTATGAAGGATACACGCCGTTTTTGGATTCGCTGATGCAGCACAGCAAAGTGTATTGGAATTCTTTTGCCAACGGACGAAAGTCTATTGATGCCCTGCCCTCTGTATTGGGTAGTATACCTGCCGGGATGGATCCCTTTGTGCTAACGCCGTATGCGTCTGACAGTATCTACGGCTTACCCCATATACTGCGCGACCAGGGTTATCATACTTCTTTCTTTCACGGTGCGCCTAATGGTTCAATGGGGTTTAGCGCGTTGATTAAGTTGCTGGGAGTGGAACATTATTATGGAAAAGATGAGTACAACAACGATGCAGACTTTGACGGCATGTGGGGTATATGGGATGAACCGTTTTTTCAATTTTTTGCAAATACACTCGGTACTTTTAAAGAACCTTTTTTTAGTACCGTATTCTCCGTATCGTCGCATCATCCTTTTAAGGTGCCCGCGCAGTATGCTAATACCTTCAGGAAAGGACCAATTCCTGTTCTGGAATGTGTGGGTTATACCGATATGGCATTGCGGAAATTTTTTGAAACGGCAAAGCAGCAACCCTGGTTTAAGAATACCCTGTTTGTTATTTCTGCCGACCATTCTACCGTTACTTTTCATCCCGAATACCAAACGCCGGTCGGCGATATTTCCATACCCATTGTACTGTTTCAGCCGGAAGACAGTACGCTGAGGGGTGTTGACTCCTCGCGGATTATCCAGCAAATTGATATCATGCCCAGTGTGCTTTCGTACCTGCATTACCCTCATCCGTATTTTGCGTTTGGGAAAAATGTGTTTGACAGGTATCCCGCGTCTTTAAATTTCGGTGTCTCCTATCTTAACGGGTATCGGTGGTTTGAAGGCGATTACCTGTTGTTTTTTGATGGTAAGAAAAGCCGCTCGTTACATAATTACAAAACAGATCCTTTGTTCACGCACAATTTACTGAAGCAGGAACCGGAAAGGGTGCGCGAAATGGAACGGAACGCTAAAGCATTTGTACAGCAATACACCAATCGTTTGATCAGGAACGAGTTAGTGGTAGGTAATGAAGTGCATCCCTAATCTCGGTTAAGGGTTTATGTTAGTGTGGAGAAGGTGAGGTGCAAAAAATAGCCCAGGCTATTTTTGATAAGGGCAATGTTTGCGAAGAAACAATGCCATTGCATCAATGCTGGATTATTATGGGAAGCGACGTGTAGTGCCCGGAATTGCATTCAGCCGAAGCTTGCCGTTGCAAGATGAATCAATTATTTACACGAAAATATATCCCGTTTTGGAGTTAAATTTGACACAGATAAATTTTATAACAGGTATGCAAAACAAGTCAGCGAACACAATCAACGACCAATCAGAAACTCCTTCATCGAGGAGACTGCGTATCCAGGAATTGTGCAGGAAGCATGGGATAAAATCCGAGATAGACAACTCAATGGAGGGCAAGGCATCAATAATGTTCACGAACAAAACCTCAGAGGCGACTACGAACTTGCCATTAAGCGAATCGGAAGACGCAGCGGCAACCGCTCTGCACTATCACAATCTGAGAAAGGGTCACTAAAATCCTCAGTATATAATTATTATTACCAAACACGGTAAGCAGTTTGGTGTACCCTACCCGAAACAAATCGGTGGCGAATCTACCTATAACCCAGAAACATCAAAGAGGATTTACGAAGCATATAACGCCCTGTTGTGAATTGCTTTCAACCGGAGTTCGCCGCGGCCCAGAAGAAAGATAAAAAGCTGCGCGGCAAATTATTCTGTAGCTTAGCTCTTATACAACTGAAACAGGCTATGCTGTTGATTGTAACGGATTTAAGCTAAGTTTTACAATGGAAAAATGGAGTGTCTGCTCCATTTTTTTATTGTTAATGAGTAAAAACTATCTGGAATTGTGCGGGTGTTTTTTGCCAGGCATTTTGTATTTTGAGATATGCCCGACTATCACCTGCCGCTGCTGCCCGGCGAAAAATACCATCTGTTCAACAGAGCTGTTGGAAATGAAAAATTGTTCCGCAACACAAATAATTATTCATTTTTTATTAGCCGTTTCATCAAACATATATCACCTGTTGCTGATACCTACTGCTATTGCCTTCTTCCCAATCATTTTCATTGCATGGTAAAAATAAAGGAGGAGGCACAGTTGCAGTGCCACTTCGCGGAAGTAAAATGGCATAAGCCGTTTTCACCCGAAATGCTTCCGGAATTTATAATGGAAAGATTTTCGAACCTACTCAACAGCTATGCCAAAGCCTATAATAAAATGTATAACCGCAGGGGCGGACTGTTTATTGATTATTTACGGCGAAAACAAATAGAAACCGATGAGCAGTTTCGTGCTACCGCATTTTATATTCATAACAACCCCGTTCATCATGGCTATTGTACCCATTTGAGCAATTGGGTATGGTCGTCCTTTGCTGCCATGCAATCAAATGAGCCTACCTGGCTGCTGCGAAAAGAACTGTTAGATGGTTTTGGAGGGATAGAGGGGTTTCAGGATTATCATAGCGGCCAGGCTTAGACCTATAAGATTTGCCGCGCTGCCCTCGTGGGCTGCAAATCTTATAGGTCTTGCCGCGCTGCACTAATGGCTGCGAATCTTATAGGTCTTGCCGCGCTGCGTTAATGGCTGCGAATCTTATAGGTCTTGCCGCGCTGCGTTAATGGCTGCGAATCTTATAGGTCTTGCCGCGCTGCGTTAATGGCTGCAAATCTTATAGGTCTTGCCGCGCTGCGCTAATGGCTGCAAATCTTATAGGTCTTGCCGCGCTGCGCTGCCTGGTTCTCAATTTTCCAGGTTACTGTTTGTTCCCAAAGTTGTTTTTTTAAAGGTATGCTGGCTTCAACCTGCGCCTGAAATTTCTGACTTTGCAGAGTGTGTCCGTCTAAGTTAAACAGCATACCGATGGGGTGGTGGGCATTGTCGCAGGTAATTACCGCTGTATTATTGGCCAGCAGTTTTGAAACCAAGGCCTGGGTAAGGGTAATTTGCTGATGATCCAGAACCGATAACCCGATATCTTCAATCGGCGCCAGTTTGGTTTCACCGCTGTCATGCATCTCAATCACCAATTGTTCGTTATTGGTTTTGAGGTAGGCCGGGTTGCCACGGTTTGAGATACTGAATTACCTTTATCAAACTCGCCAAGAATATCCTGTGTCAAAGGGATAATACGTGTTCCCATTCCCAAGATTTTGTCATACCATTTGGAAAATCCTGCTGAATTAATGCCCACGCGATTGAGTCGGTACCAAGATCAAGACCTAAAATGTTTTTCATATTTATTGACATTCGTTTTGGGTGAAAAAGAAAGGGTGGAATTAGCATAAATTTATTTGTAATACTAAATTGCAAAAGGAGTAAACCACAACTGATGGTTAACTCCAAATCCTGTTAAGCCATATTTTATCACGATAAAATAGATAAGGTTACATTCTAACTTCAACAGTCTCATACGGTCGCCTGCATAATACTCGCGGCTGGCAATTTCAGTTGGAGGTAACCTTAGTTAACGGTGGGTTGATCTTAAGATTTCAGCATCCGTCATTTGTTAGAAGTCTTGCATTGGTTTTTCTACGCCCTTTTTAAGTCCAAACTCAAAGAGGTCTATAATTCTATACATACTTTTTAAATATTCATCTCTATACTTTTTCCTTATACCTACTTTGTGTGAGGGGTCAATTTGATTGTGATATAAATCATCAAATTGCCAGTTTTCTATAAGGTCTTTATTAGTGCGCAGAACATTGCCAATAGTTCTTCTTAAACTTATATCCTGAATTATGTATTTATACCTTCCATCTTTAAAATGCATTTCACATTTAAAGAAAACAACCACTTTATCTTTTCCTATCATAAACCCCGGCGGTCGGTCATATTCAATGGCCGTAGAAAAAAAGAACTTTCCAGCCTCTCTATCATTTAAATATGGCTCATAGTTTTTTTTAAAGGTTGTTGCCATATATTCAACAGCACGATTATATAATTCGTTTTTATCAGTACCAGCAACTTCAACAACCTCTTCAAATGTCATTTGGTTTTTGTCCCATTTGAAAGTGAAGTTTTGCCCAAAGGATATAAAACTGCTTAGTAAACAAATAACCAAGAAAGTATTTTTCATACAACTAGCCCAATATTTTATAAATGTAAGCAACCGACCAACCCAGCTTGCCCAGCAAATGATGAGCGTATAGTTTTGCATGAAAAATAAAATATCATGCGCAATAACCCTGCAATACGACAGCAAATGTTTGAGATGATTGAGCGATGGA
>JADZFY010000479.1 GCA_020854215.1 Chitinophagaceae bacterium
AGGCAGAAGTTGAAAGGCTGGATGAACAGATTGCAAAAGAAGAAAACCGGATGGCAAAACATACTGAACTGGAAGAAGAACTGAAAACCTGCAAGAAGAAAATAAAGGAGATAAAAGACCGCAAGCAGGCATTGGTTGACCAGGCAAGAACACTGATTACACCCGAAGAAGCCGAAGAATTGATTTTGAAACGCTGGCTTCTAACCCTGCAACAAACCGTGAACGATTATTTGCAAGCCCACCAACGGCAATTGCTTCAGGCGGTGGAAAATCTTTGGGAGAAATACACCACGCCCCTGCACAGCATTTTGGAAGAAAGGGAAAAAGAAACCAAACAACTTGATAAATTTTTAATCGAACTTGGCTATGAACAACCTTTCCGTAACTGACAAACAAATTGGAAAAGCAAGCAGGCTACTCTATTCAGGAATTTCACAGCTCATTGAATCCGCAAGAAGAAAAGCTGCAGTTTTTTTAAATACCGAAACAACACTTTTATACTGGAGTATTGGCAGTTTTATCAATGCCAATTTAAAACAGGATAACCGAACAGCCTATGGTACAAAGATTATTGCGACACTGTCGCAACAATTGACGGCAAACCACGGCCGCGGATTTACTTACACCTCACTTACCCGCATGTGTAAAGTGGCAGAAGCATTCAACAAAAAGAATATTGCGACATTGTCGCAACAATTAAGTTGGAGTCATTTGATTGAACTGGCGCTAATTGAGGATCCCCTGAAAAGAGATTTTTATGTGCAAATGAGTACAATGGAAAAATGGAGTGTACGCAACTTGAGAGAAAAAATAGACAAAATGCTTTTTGAAAGAACTGCTATTGCCAAACATCCCAAAAATATCATCAGACAAAGCATTCAGCAGTTAAAAGATTCAAACCATATTTCACCGGAATTAATTTTTAAGAATACCTACATTCTCGATTTTTTAAATCTTCCGGCTGATTATTCTGAGAATGATTTGGAAAATGCCCTGATTATGCACATTGAAAAATTCATTCTTGAACTCGGTAGTGGCTTTGCCTTTATTGAAAGGCAGAAACGTATAACGGTGGATGCGACAGATTACCACCTTGATTTACTATTTTACCATCGTAAGCTAAAAAGATTGATAGCTATTGATTTAAAACTCGGCAAATTCAAACCTGAATACAAATCGCAAATGGAGCTTTACCTGCGGTGGTTAGAAAAATACGACATGCAATGTGATGAGCAAGCTCCCGTAGGTTTACTGCTGTGCAGCGAAGGAAATACCGAGCACATAGAATTGCTTATGCTCAATCACCAGGAAATTAAAGTAGCGCAATACCTTACCGAATTGCCCAGTAAAAAGTGGTTTGCCGACAAACTGCACCGGGCTTTAGCTATTGCAAAACAAAATTTGAATAAATAAGATAATGAATTCAAATCAAGCAAATCTAAAAAATCAACTGAATCAAGGTTCAGACAAGGGGGATATGAGTGAGTGGAAAGAATATTTTTTAGGCGATATTGGTTTCTTCAACAATGGAGTAAACAAAGACAAAAATTCTTTTGGTCATGGTTTCCCATTTGTAAATCTCTTAGACATTTTTGATAAAGATAGAATTGAGAATATTCCGAAAGGGTTAGTTGCCGTTAGCTCTGATGAGTTAAGTAGATATGACTTAAAAGAAGGCGATATTCTTTTTGTTAGGTCTTCTGTAAAACTTGATGGAGTAGGAAAGGCTTGCGCAGTTATGAGAGATTTAAAAAATACCATTTATAGTGGCTTTGTAATTCGTTTCCGGCAAACAAATCCTAACATTGAAAAAATGTTTGCAAGCTATTATCTCAATAGCCATGAGATAAGATGCCAAATCATTGCTAAAGCTTCCCAAAGTGCGAATACAAATGTCAATCAGGAAAGCTTAAAAACGATAAAAATTAAACTTCCTTCTTTAACTGAGCAGAGAAAAATCGCCCACATCCTCTCCACCTGCGATGCGGTGATAGAAAAAACCCAGGCCGCCATTGCCAAATACAAAGCCATTAAGCAAGGCCTTTTGCAGGATTTGTTTACCAGAGGAGTGAAAAGTGATGCTTCGGCTTCGCTCAGCACGAAAAGTGAAAAAGGCGAATGGATGGAAAAGGAAATTTGGAAACTCCGCCCCCGATATGAAGATGCACCGGAGTTGTATAAGGAAAGTAAGTTGGGGTGGATACCGATGGAGTGGGATGAGATGTCTTTGGAAGATTCAACAGACTATGTTGACTATAGAGGTAAGACACCACCAAAAAGTGATTTTGGAGTTTTTCTAATAACTGCCAAAAATATACGGTTTGGATATATTGACTATGAAATTTCCAAAGAATACATAAGAGCAGATTTATTTGAAATTGCAATGTCGAGAGGTAAAGTAAAACTTGGAGATGTTTTATTTACAACAGAGGCTCCTTTAGGTAATGTTGCTCAAATAAACAGAGAAGATGTTGCATTAGCACAAAGGGTAATTAAATACAGAGCTTTTGACAACTTACTTGACAATAATTATTTAGCTCTTTGTTTAATGTCTGATGGATTCCAGCGACAACTGTTTTCAGAAGCAACAGGAACAACAGTATTAGGAATTAAGGGGAGTAGATTACACAAATTAAAGATTGCTATTCCTTCGCTGGATGAACAAAGGTTCATTGTGAAGAGACTAATCGCCATTGACACCAAACTCCAAACCGAACAAAGCTATTTACAAAAAATGCAAATGGTGAAAAAGGGATTGATGGAGGATTTGTTGAGTGGAAAAAAAAGTCTGAATCTTGATTTGCAGGATGAACGGATTAACCAGGATTCAAAAACCATCCTTCAATCTGGCAATCTGGTAAATCAAGATGCAGACAATTATCCTGTTAATCCTAAAATCGAGTAAATCAAGATATAGACAATTATCCTGCTAATCCTAAAATCAAGTAAATCAAGATGCAGACAATGGTATTAGACGAAATAACATATAAAATCATCGGTGCGGCAATGAAGGTGCACAACACACTTGGCAATGGTTTTCAGGAAGTCATTTATCAAAGATGCTTAGCCATAGAATTGGAAAGAGCCGGATTGGGATTTGGCAGAGAAGTTGACCAAACAATTTTTTACGAAGGTATAGACGTAGGAACACGAAGGGCTGATTTCATTGTGGAAGATAAAGTGATAGTAGAATTAAAAGCAGTCATCAATTTAGAAGATGTGCATTTGGCACAAGCAAAGAATTATGTTGTAGCTTATGATTTTGAAGTAGGGCTTTTAATAAATTTTGGGGCAACAAGTTTGCAATACAAAAAAGTATTTCATCCCGTAAAGCACCCTGTTCATCCTAAAATCAAGTAAATCAAAATTCAGACAAATGGCAGTATGAGAAATGGAAAATCAAATTGAAATATATCAATCACCTGAAGGCATTCAAGTATCGGTAATGCTTGAAAATGATACTGTATGGCTCAACCGCCAGCAGTTAGCCCTTGTTTTTGACCGGGATATTAAAACCATTGGAAAACACATCAACAATGTTTTTAAAGAGGGAGAATTAGACCCAAATTCAACTGTTGCAAAAAATGCAATAGTTCAAATTGAGGCGGTAAGAACTGTGTCCAGAGAAATTGAATATTTCAATCTGGATGCCATTCTATCTGTGGGTTATCGTGTAAACTCCAAGCGGAGCACGCAATTCCGCCATTGGGCAACGCAACGGCAGAGAGATTATCTTGTGAAAATTAAAATTGCAGCCTAAAATGAGTGAAATAATCATATACCAAACTCCTGATAGCCAGACGCAAGTTGAAGTGCAGTTTGAAGATGAAACCGTCTGGCTCTCGCAGGCACAGTTGGTTGAATTGTTCAAATCAAGCAAAGCTAATATCAGCGAACATCTGAAAAGCATATTCAAATCAGGGGAATTAGAAAGCAAGGCAACTGTTCGGAAATTCCGAACAGTTCGAAATGAGGGGAACAGGAAGGTTACGAGAGATATTGAGCACTACAATCTTGATGTGATTATCTCGGTCGGATATAGGGTAAATACAATAAGAGGTATTCAATTCCGCCAATGGGCTACCCAACGCCTGAAAGATTATTTGGTAAAGGGATATACCGTAAACCACAAAAGGTTGGAGCAGTTGCAGCAAACCATTCAGCTCATCAGCCAGGGCGGTAAGACAGAAACCCTGCAATTGGCCGAAGCCAAAGGACTGCTGGACATTATTCAAAACTATACCCAAAGTTTTGTGCTGCTCAATCAATACGACAGCAATAATATCCGCACAGAAAAATTAAATGAACAGCTTACTTATGAGATTCAATACCCTGACGCTAAATCTGCTATTGACGAATTAAAAAAGCAATTGAAAGGAAAAAATGAAGCCACAGACTTGTTCGGCAACGAAAAAGATGAGGGATTTAAGAGTTCGCTGCAAAGCATCGTGCAAACTTTTGGCGGGCAATACCTTTACCCAAGCATTGAAGAACAGGCGGCACACCTGCTTTATTTTGTGATAAAAAACCATTCGTTCAGCGATGGAAACAAGCGCATTGGGGCGTTTTTATTTGTATGGTTCTTAGAGAAAAATAAACATAGGTTGAAGAAATCGGGCGAAGCAAAAATCAATGACAACGGATTAACCGCTTTAGCCTTGCTCATTGCTCAAAGCAAGCCCGAAGAAAAAGAATTGATGATAAAACTCATTATCAACTTAGTGAATACACAATAGTCATGGCAGAATATAGCAATGTAGAAAAACCGTTTTTAGATAAGCTGCGCCAATTAGGTTGGCAGGTGATTGACCAGGGTATTGGCGTTCCCCAAGACCCCGCAAAAAGTTTAAGAGAAAATTTCAAACAGGTTGTATTACCAAAGGTTTTTAAAGACAGCGTAAAGGCAATCAACAAAACTCCTGACGGCAGAGAATGGCTCACTGGCAGGCAATTAGATGAATTGCTCACAGAGATTCAAAGCTTTTCGGGTAAAACCTTGCATGAAGCCAATAAAGAAATTCACCGCTTATTGATAAAAGGCACAACAGTAAATAAAAACGAATTGACGGGTGAAGTAAACCCTACGGTTCGTTTGGTGGATTTCAGAAATTACGAAAAGAACAGTTTTATTGCCATCAATCAGTTTCGTCTGAAAACACCGGGAGCAAGCCGGCAAGGAATTATACCCGATATAGTTTTGTTCCTGAATGGTTTGCCTTTGGTAGTGGTGGAGGCGAAAGATTTTGATGTGGCTGAACCATTAAGCGAAGCATTTTTGCAAGTTACCCGCTATGCCAATACCAGAGAAGATGATTACGGAGTTAAGGAAGGCGAAGAAAGGCTTTTTCACTACAATTTATTCAGTATTATTACACACGGCAAGGAAGCAAGAGTGGGAACCATTAATGCCGATTTTGATTTTTACAATAATTGGGTGGACATTTTTCCCGAAGAATACAAAACGGTTGCTTTCCCACCTGAAGAAGAACGGCAAGAAGTCATGATTTGCGGAATGCTCAACAAAGAAATATTGGTGGACATTCTGAAACACTACACGCTTTTCATGGAAATCAAAAAAGGTGTGGAAGTGAAAGTGGTGGCTCGCTACAATCAATACCGTGCCGTTGGAAAAATCATCCGCAATTTAAGAGAAGGAAAGAATCCCAAAGAAAAAGGCGGAGTGGTTTGGCATACACAGGGCAGCGGAAAAAGTTTGACGATGGTGTTCCTTATCCGAAAACTCCGCAGCAGTGATGATTTAAAAGACCTGAAAATTATTTCCATAGTTGACCGTGTGGATTTGGAAGACCAATTGGCAGACACCTTGAAATATGCCAATGAATCCTTGTCCATCATTGACAGCAAAACAGATTTGAACCTTTTGGATGATGATACCGGAAACTTAAATCTGGTAATGATTCACAAGTTTTTGGCAAACAACAATGTTTCAGCTCAATCGCTGATAGATGCCGGAGTAGTTCCCAAGTTTGAAAAATTTGAAACCATCAACAACAGCGACCGCATATTGCTGATGGTGGATGAAGCACACCGAACACAGGGTGGCGATATGGGCGATAATTTGTTCAACGCTTTTCCGCAAGCAACCAGAATTGGATTTACCGGAACGCCTTTAATAACCGAACGCCACGAAATCAAAACGCATGAACGCTTTGGTGGCAAATTGGATGAAAATGGTGAGCCGTGGATTGACAGCTATAAATTTGATAAAGCCGTAGCCGACAGAGCCACCGTTGAAATAAAATACATTGGCAAAGTTTCCAAAGACCAGCTTGACGACAAAGAACTCTTTGATGCCGAGTTTGAAGATATGTTTCAGAAACGGACACAGGAAGAAAGAGAAGAAATTCAAAGGCGTTACGGTTCGTTCATTGCCTATCTTGAAAGTAAAGACCGCATAGCCGAAATAGCCAAAGACATTGTAGAACACTATTACACCGATATTTTGGTGAATGGTTTTAAAGCACAAGTGGTGGCTTCAAGCATTGTGGCAGCCGTGCGCTACAAGTATGAACTGGAAACAGCCATTAAAAACAAGATTGCTGCATTGAAGGCGTTGCCAGATGGAGAAAGAGATGATGATCGCATTAAGCAATTAGAATTTTTAAAAGTGGCTTCTGTTGTTTCAGGCATGGGAAATAATGAGCCCGGCTTTATCAGCAAGGCAAGAAATGAAGCAAAAGATTGGGATGCCGTAAATAGTTTTAAAAAAGACTTTGATTACTCGCAGGAAGAAGGCGGACAATACAAAAAGCCGGAATCGGGTATTGGTATTTTGTGCGTTTGCGACCGCCTGCTGACAGGCTTTGATGCACCCGTTGAGCAGGTGATGTATCTGGATAAAATCATGAAAGAACATGACTTGTTCCAGGCAATAACAAGGGTAAACAGAACCAAAAAGGGAAAAACATTTGGACTTATCGTTGACTATATCGGAATCACTAAACATTTGCAGCAAGCCTTAGGCATTTATACCGACAAAGACAAAGAAAAAGCACAGCATTTCCTGAGTGTGTTCCGGGACATCAATAAAGAAATCCCGGTTTTGGAAGCCCGATATAAAAGAATCCTGAACCTGTTTACTGAAAACAACCTGAATGAAATTGAGAATTTTCTTAATCAGAAATTTACAGACCCTGCAGCCGAATTTGAGTTTGCTGAAGGTTGTATTGAGCAGGCAAAGAACATAAAGTTCAGAGCGGAACTGCTCACCTACTCCAAAAGTTTTTTTGACAGCCTGGATTTGCTTTTCAATACACAGGCAGGTGGCGAATATTGGGTTATCGCAAAACGATTAGGTTACTTGCTATGGAGAATCAAAGACCGCTACAAAGACGAAACCATGGACTTGAAGTGGGCTTCGCAGAAAGTCCGCCAGCTCATTGACAAGCATTTGTTCTCATTGGGCATTGACACCAAAGTGCAGCAGGTTTCTATTCTCTCGGATGAGTTCAAAACCAAGGTTGACTACCTGAACAAAACGCCAAAATCCAAAGCTTCGGAAATGGAACACGCTATTCGTTGGCACATTAAAGTAAACCTGGAAAAAGACCCAACACTATACAACCGTTTCAAAGACCGGCTTGAAACGATATTGAATTCTTACAAAGAGAATTGGGAAGAAATAGTAAAACAGTTGGAAGGTTTGAGAGAAGAAATGGCTGAAGGAAGAAAAGTGGAAACCGAAGGCGTTTCAATTGTTGAAGCACCATTTTATGAAATTCTGAAATCTGCACTTCCATCTGATGATGAAAAAGAGATTGAGAAAACAAAAGAATTATCACATACTTTAATACTCATCCTGAACGAAACAGCACAGATCAATAATTTCTGGGATAAACCGGCAGAACAGCGTTTGATTTCGGGTCGAATAGAAGATGAAATTTATTATTCAAGAATCAACGGATTGACGAGTAAAGCAGCAGAACTGACAACAGAGCTTTTGAAGTTGGCTAAAAACAGAATCCATGATTTGCAATAAAATAATCCTGTTAATTCTTAAATCCTGTGAATCCTGATTCAGACAAATGAAGCTAGACAGTATCCATATTGACATTGAAAAAACCGAAAGGAGAAAAACGGTAAGCATTTTCATTGAACGAAATGGTTCAGTAAAAGTGCTTGCTCCCATTACTGCGAGTGATGATAAAATTGAAGCCGCTGTAAAAGCAAAGGAGTATCAAATATTTCAGAAACTGGCTAAATGGAAAGAACTGAATCAGGGTAAGGTAAAACGTGAATATGTCAATGGACAATCATTTCTTTATTTGGGGAGAAATTACCGATTGCAAATTTCAGAGAATCAAGATGTGCCATTGAAAATATCAGGTGGTTTCTTTCATTTGGACAAAAAGTATTTGCCTAAAGCAGAAAAGGTTTTTAAGGATTTCTATTGTGCAAAGGGTTTTCAAAAAATTCAGGAACGACTTAAACTGATAGAAGAAAAATTTCAAATTAAACCTACATCTGTCAAAGTATTGGAACTAAGAAATCGTTGGGCTTCCTGGACACCTAAAAACGGACTGAATTTTCATTGGAAATGTATCATGGCGCCGGTATCGGTACTCGACTATATCATTACGCATGAAATGGTTCATTTAAAACATCCCAATCACTCACCTGAATTTTGGAATGAATTAGACAAGAAAATGCCCGGCTACCGGGAACAGGAAGACTGGTTAAAAAGGAATGGCGTAAAAATGGCGTTATGAGACCCTCCGCACAAAGCCCGGCTCATACCGCAGCCGCACATAACCCTGGCACAAAGCAAAACTTCGGTAAGAGCCTCCATTGTTCCAACGCTTCCGGAACACACCCTGCTTCGTTGGACACAGACTTTTTATTTCATGCTGCGAAAACGTAGGGCGAACATACAGCAGGAAACTTGCTGCTATGCAGCCAAAAACACGATTATTAACGAACCCCAGTCAGCTCTTTTCAGGTCGGGTTTGTTTTTAATCACAGCATGTTATCGCCGTTGCAAATGGAAAATCGCTCAACGCTTTTCTATCTATTTTCCGCAGTCACCTGCATTCCAATCCTCCCGTTACTTAATCAGCCTTAACGTAAACGGATACCGATAGAGTCGGCCATCGTTGGCTTTTATGGTGGCAACAATTACCAGTATCAGGGCAAAAACACCCACCAGCCAGATCAGGAGGATTCCGATGAGCGTAATGGCCAATACAATACAAACCAGTGCAACGGTGATCTGGAAGTTGAGGGATTCCTTTGCATGCGCAGCAACAAATGGAGATTCATCTTTTTTGATTAGATAGATGACGAGCGGAGCAATGAGCCAGGCCACCAGCGTAAGAATGTGCGATAGGATCGCTAATGTTTTTTCGTCACTGGTGGGTTGAACGTCCGGCAGATCGTCTGTGCCGAGGAAGGAATTTTGATTTTCCATACAATTGCATTTGTATCGTAATATAATTCAAATCCAGGAAAAATCATCGTGCTTCCAGCCTATTATAGTAGTGCCCCTGCTATTTTACACCTGCCTGTTTGCAGGAAAACTGGTGCATCCTGAACAAAAATTGATGCAATTGCTCCATCCCGCCTATGTCTTCATGAACGAGCAGGAAATTTCTGCCGGTTTGTTTCAATCTGGCTTTATGGGTAAGGGTTTGTACAAACTGCAGCATCCTATTGAAGATATCCGATTCAAAATAGGGAGAGTCGGGATTATTAATAAAATAACATCGCAGCGTTTCTCCTTTTA
>JADZFY010000480.1 GCA_020854215.1 Chitinophagaceae bacterium
CAAAAATAGTTGCTGCACTTGCGGTATGCCTGTGCATTCTGGGTATACAGTATGCCCATGCGCAAACCCCAAAGGAAAAAATAAACCTGCTGATCATTGACGGGCAAAATAACCACGACAACTGGCCGCAAACCACACGGTTGATGAAGGGTTACCTGGAAGAAACCGGGCTGTTTACCGTTGACGTTGCTACCACGGCGCCTGAAGGTGGCGATATGAGCTCATTTAAACCGGATTTTAGCAGGTATAGAGTAGTATTACTCAACTATAACGGCGATGCCTGGCCGCAAGAGACCAATAATGCCTTTGAAAAATTTGTGAGAGTAGGCGGAGGAGTAGTATCGGTTCACGCTGCCGACAATGCTTTTCCTGAATGGTTGGACTTTAATAAAATGATAGGATTAGGCGGATGGGGAAACCGAAATGAAAGGAATGGCCCCTATGTTTATTACAACGACGCAGGCAGGTTGGTAAGAGACAGTAGTGCCGGCGTAGGTGGAAGTCATGGAAAATTTCATGCTTTTAAGATCGTTACACGCGATAAGCATCACCCGATCACCAGTGGAATGCCGGAGGTTTGGATGCACAACGAAGATGAGCTATACGACAGGCTGCGCGGTCCTGCTGAGAATATGGAAATACTGGCTACCGCATACAGTGCAAAAGATCAAAACGGCACCGGGCGCAATGAGCCCATGATGATGACCATCACTTATGGAAAGGGAAGAATATTTCATACTACCCTTGGCCATGCCAATGAATCGCAACAATGTGTGGGGTTTATTACTTATTTGCAACGCGGTGCAGAATGGGTGGCAACCGGAAAAGTTACGCAAAAGGTTCCGGCAGACTTTCCAGGGGCGGATAAGGTAAGTGTGCGTGATTGATATCTGACCGAAGCATCAAAAAGTAAAAGACAAGAACAAAATAAAACCAAATATAAGCTGTTCCCTGTGGCGAATATAATGCCAGGGATTTTAAACCCGAAGTTTATAGGAAAGCATCAGATCACAGGAAGCCAATGAATGGTCAATCAACGCGATCTCATGCGAACAATAAATTACAAACTCCCCATTAAATTATCCCTATCCTTTTTCAGTGCCCGTATCATCTCCCCGTAACCCTGATGTTTCATCATCGCATTTACCGTTTGTGCAATGCGTTTCGCTTTGGTATCATCTGTTTTAGCAGCTTCTATCCATTTGGAAAAATAGTTCTGATGCGAACGGGGTAGCTGTTTGAAAAATTGCATGGCAGCCGGTTCATCCGATAAACAATCCAGCAATTCCGGAATAATTTCATAAGCTGCATCAACGGTTAGCTGCACCTTTATCATTGCCCCTTTGTTTTTCCGGATGCCCTTTCGCATAGTGGCATTCAAAGCCATAATATAATGACCTGCACCCATGGGGATAAGACTAACACCCTGGATAACATAGTCATCTAATCGGCCTTTCACGCGAAAACTGGTCTTTGTACCGGGGTTAAGCTGCTCTGCTATATCGCCGGGAACCTCTATATAACTCCAACCGGTTTTTTCGCCTTTCTTATCAAATTTTAATATCGTGGCGGTGAAACTGACCATAAGGATGACGAAAAGATATGTAATCGGAAAAAAATATAAGAACCAAAATACAAATAACAACTCAAATGCTAAGCGTGATGTGGTCGGTACCCGACGTAAGGAGGGGCAGACCACATCCTTAACGATATTGTATCCCACCGGATTTGTTCACATATTGTGCATTGTTGCCATATAGGCGGGGTTCTTGTGTATAAATCGTTAACAATAATGGGGTTTGATAAAATTGTTCGCACTAATTTTCGTTTTGATTCAGCTATTTTTGCCCATTCTGTAAAAAACATTGAGCTGTGCGTTTAAAGAGTTTAGAAATCAAGGGTTTTAAGAGTTTTGCCGACAAAACTACTATCAACTTCGACCAGGGTATTACCGGGATTATTGGCCCCAATGGCTGTGGTAAGAGTAATATTATAGATTCTATCCGCTGGGTAATAGGGGAACACAAAATCAGTAACCTGCGCAGCGAAAACCTGGAAAGTCTGGTTTTCAACGGGTCGCGCACCCGCAGCGCCTCCGGTTTGGCTGAAGTGAGCCTCACCTTTGAAAATACCCGTAACCTGCTTCCAACCGAGTTTGGAACCGTTACCATCACCCGTAAATTTTACAAAAGCGGCGAGAGTGAATACCGGCTTAATGATGTGAATTGCCGATTGAAAGATATCCATAACCTGTTTTTAGACACCGGGGTGAGTACAGACAGCTATGCCATTATTGAACTCGGCATGGTGGATGATATCATCAAAGACAAAGACAACAGTCGCCGCCGGATGCTTGAACAGGCCGCGGGCATCACCATCTATAAAACCCGTAAACGAGAAGCAAAATTAAAATTAGATGCTACGGAGCAGGATCTGGCACGTATTGAAGACCTGCTTTTTGAAATCAATAACCAGTTAAAAACGCTGGAGAGCCAGGCAAAAAAAGCAGAGAAGTACTACGAAATCAAGAAGGATTACAAGGAACTGAGTGTTGAACTGGCTAAAGCGGCATTGGAAGGTTTTAATATCACCTATAAGCACCTTAATGAACAACAGCAACAGGAAATAGATAAACGCTTTGAACTGGAGGCAGGTATTGCACAGGAGGAAGCGGTCATTGAGCAGGAAAAGCTGGGATTTATTGAACAGGAAAAGCAATTGCAGGAAATGCAGCATGCTTTTAATGATCTGCTGGGCGCAGTACGGGGCAAAGAAAATGAACAACGGCTTGGCGAACAAAGTTTGCAATTCCTTAAAGAAAGAGAAACCGGTTTACGCGACTTTCTGCAAAAATCTGAAGGTCAATTGAAAGGGCTGGAAGAGAGTATTTCGTTTACTGCCGGGCAAATAACAGATGAAGAAATAAAACTCAACGAATTTGTTGAACGTATAGAAGGTTTGAAGGAAGCGGTTGAAGATAAAAGAAGGGTGTTTGATGAAAAGCGTGCCACCATTGATATGGTTCGCCGTGATAACCAGGCCTTACAGCGCCGTCAATTCGATGCAGAAAAACAGGTAGCCGTTGCCGATACATCTATCCAAAATATTCAGCGAACAATTATTCAGGGAGAAGAAGAACAGGCGCAGCGCAAACAACAGATCGTTCAACTGGAACGGGAGAAGGAAGATAAAGAGGCAGAACTCGATGATAAACGTACGCTTTTGCAGCAATTGCAGGAACAGCACGAACACACAAAAGAGCAAATTCTGCAAACTCAGGCAAAGCTGGAAACCCTGCGCAACCAACTGGCAGAGGAAACACGAAAACTCGATTCCCGCAAGAATGAACATGCACTGTTAAAAAGTTTGATTGATTCCATGGAAGGCTATCCCGAAAGTGTAAAATTCTTACACAACAACCAGGGATGGAACCATACCGCGCCTATTTTGTCTGATATCATTTATGTGAAAGAGGCCTACCGTGCTGCCGTGGAAAATGTGCTGGAGCCTTATCTCAACTACTATGTAGTAAATAACCTGGAAGAGGGATTGCAGGCGGTTCAGTTGCTCGATAACCATAAAAAAGGTAAGGCCAACTTCTTTCTGTTGAACAGGGTGAATGATTTTGATGGTGTACCGCAACATCAGCCGATGGGAACCATTGGCGCAATGGACGTAATAGAGGTAGAGGATCGGTACAGAAAGTTGGCAGAATATCTGCTGAGCAATGTGTTTATCGCCGAAAATGACGAGGCGTTGCACAACAGCAACGGCTCCGTTGTGCTGGAAAAGAGCGGTAAGTACGTAAAAGGAAAATATACGCTTACCGGCGGTAGTGTTGGATTGTTTGAAGGAAAAAAAATCGGTCGTGCCAAGAACCTCGAAAAATTACAGGAGGAGATAGTGGCTCAGGAAACCGTGGTGAATGAGTTAAAAGCTACCATACAGGCACGTCATAATGAAGTGATTGGGTACAACCAGCAACTGAAGGAGCAGGCTATTCGTCAAACGCAGGATACCATCAACCAGTTAACCAACCAGGCTTTCGCATTGCAAAACCGCATGGAGAACCTGCAGCAAATGGAAATAAACGGCAGCAGGAGGCTGGATGATTTGAGGGGACAATTGCAAACCAATCACGACAGTATTGCAGAAGTGAGAGAAGAATTGGAGAAACTGAACAGCCAACTTAACGAACTGCAGGAGAAACTCAGCGAAACCGAGCAGGATTATTCAATGGCTGAACAGGAATATAATTTTGCCAATGCTTCGTATAACGACGGTAATCTCCAATATACCAAACTGCAGAGCAAGGTAAATGCGTTGAAACAGGAGCATCAGTTTAAGAGCGGGCAGTTGACAGATTTAAATGTACGGGTGGAAAACAGCAGTACACAATTGCAGGAGGTTACGGGCAATATTGTGCAAACGGAAGAAACGATCCGGTCTGTTGCAGCGCATTTGCTGAACATGATGCGTACCAAAGATGAAGAAGAACGGAAACTGAACGAAGCCGATCAGGCCTATTATAACCGCCGTAATGCGTTAAACGAAAAGGAAACGGCACTCCGCCAGCGGCAGAAGTTGAAAGATCAGATGGATCATTTGTTGAATGAAATAAAAGACAAATTAAGCGATCTGAAATTGCAGTTAGCGGGTATGAAGGAAAGACTGAGTGTAGAATTCAGAGTGGATTTGGATGCCATACTGGATGAGCCTCGCGTCTCAGACACTCCGGTGGAGGATTTGCAGGCTTCCTGCGAAAGAATGAAGAAACGGCTGGAGAATATGGGCGAAGTAAACCCTACTGCTATCGAGGCCTTCCAGGAAATGCGTAAGCGTTATGAGTTTATTCTTGAACAAAAGAATGACCTTGTAACGGCAAAGGATAGCCTGTTAAATACGATACAGGAAGTGGAAGCAACCGCCAATCAAAAATTCCTGGAAACCTTTAATATGGTGCGGGAGAATTTTCAAAAAGTGTTTAAAGCACTGTTCACCGATGAAGATACCGCGGATATTTTGCTGGAAAATCCGGAGAATTTGGCTGAAACCGGAGTAGATATTATTGCTAAGCCCAAAGGGAAACGGCCGTCTTCCATTACCCAGTTAAGCGGTGGAGAAAAAACACTAACCGCAACCGCATTGCTATTTGCTATTTACCTCATCAAGCCCGCGCCGTTTTGTATTCTGGACGAGGTGGATGCACCGTTAGATGATGCCAACGTAAATAAGTTCACCAATATGATCCGGCAATTCAGTGAAAACTCGCAGTTCATTATTGTTACCCATAACAAAATGACGATGTCTACCGTGGACATTATATATGGCGTAACGATGCAGGAGCCAGGCGTAAGCAAATTAGTGCCCGTTGATTTCAGGGGATTGAATTAGGAGAGAGGATATGATATTGCCCGTTTCCCAACGGGGACTTGCAACTGCCGCTCCATTGTAGCTGAAATGCAGGATAGACTATTTTATTGCATTCGTTTTTCGCGGTAACTATTCGGCGACATACCCATCACTTTTGTAAACATCCGGCTGAAATAATACGGATCTTCTAATCCCAGTTTAAAAGATATTTCTTTAACCCGAAGGTCTGTAAACAACAGGTACTGACAGGCTTGCTGTATTTTCAGATGATTAAAATACTCAATGGGGGAGAAACCTGTTTTCTTTTTGAAAAGATAGGAAAAATGAGAAGGGGAAAGGTTTACTTCCTGCGCCATTTCTTCCAGTGATAATACACCATCAATATGACCGCTCAGAAAATCTATAACCAAATCAACCGGATCTTTACTACTGAGTTTACCCGCTTTGTCAAATTTTTCATTAAAGAGAAAAGTGGAAAAAAAGTACCAGAGGCACATGTTGGCATACATGAGGTTGTCTGTGCGATACCCCCTTTCCAATTGCGCATAAATCTCATTAAATAATTCAATACTTTTTTCCCTGTTTCGAATTACACCTCTAAACCCGTTTTTCTTTTCCAAATTGGAAACGATCTTATCGGACACACTGCCTTTAAAATGCACCCAATAAATACTCCAGGGTGTTTGTTCATCGGCCGTGTAGGCGTGTGGTGTTTTGCTGGGAATAAGAACGAAATCGTCTGCTTCCATGTTATACACTTTCTTGCCAATGGTAACTTCCCCCTTGCCTTCGTGGCAATAGATCAGAATATTCTGTTCCGCACCGTGTGCCCGCTCCATATAGTGATACCTCGCTTTAGGATAATAACCAATATCTGTAACATAAAGACCGTTGATCATCTCGTTCCTTGCGCATTTACTATGAATCACCTGCCTCGGTATTACGATCAGCTTTTGTCCATGAAAGCCTTCTTTCTTTTTTATCCTAAGTGCCATATCGGAGTGTATGCGGTTTAAAAATAGTAAAAAAGTCCATTTGAACCGGATGTTACTCCATCAAATAAACTACAAGGATTGAATAATTTTGAATATAACCATAAGTAAATATTTATTGTCATGAACCAGGGAAAAGTAAAAGCATGGGTAACGGATATTGAAATTCCAACCTATTCTATAGGGCTTCCGGAAAAAAATCCAATGTTCCTTGAAAAAAGAGTTTACCAGGGAAGCAGCGGTGTGGTATATCCTTACGCCGTTATCGAAAAAATTGATGATCATAAAATAGCTAAAACGTATAAGGCAATCTACCTGGAGAATGATTACCTGAAAATAATGATCCTTCCTGAACTGGGCGGCAGAATACAAATGGCCTACGATAAGGTGATGCAGAGACATTTTATTTATTATAACCAGGTAATCAAGCCGGCGTTGGTGGGACTTACCGGTCCCTGGATTTCGGGAGGCATTGAGTTTAACTGGCCACAGCATCACCGGCCTTCTACTTTTGAACCGGTAGATTTTATGATTTCGGAAAACGAAGATGAAAGCAAAACAGTGTGGGTAAACGAAGTGGAACGTATGTTTAGAACCAAAGGTATGGCCGGATTTACACTGTATCCAAACAAAGCGTATATAGAAATTAAAGGAAAACTTTACAACCGCACGCCATTTACACAAACTTTTTTATGGTGGGCTAATCCTGCGGTTAAAGTGAACGACCACTATCAATCTGTTTTTCCGCCGGATGTTCACGCAGTATTTGACCACGGCAAACGAGATGTGTCCTCTTTTCCTATAGCTACGGGCGTTTATTATAAAGTAAACTATGCGCCGGGAACAGACATTTCAAGGTATAAAAATATTTCTGTCCCCACTTCCTATATGGCAGTAAGCTCTAAGTATAATTTTATGGGTGGATACGAGCACGACAGCAGGGGAGGACTACTGCACGTGGCAGACCATCACATTGCTCCGGGTAAGAAACAGTGGACTTGGGGCAATGGTGATTTCGGGCGAACCTGGGACAAAAACCTTACCGATGAGGACGGACCTTATATTGAGTTGATGACCGGTGTTTATACCGACAACCAGCCTGATTTCTCATGGATGCAACCTTATGAAGAGAAAACATTCACCCAGTATTTTATGCCTTACCGGGAAGCGGGTATGGTAAAAAACGCAACTAAAGAAGCTGTGGTTAATCTTGAAATAAATGGTAGCGAAGCAAAGATCATATTGTATGTTACATCGGCCTATGAAAAAGTAAAGGTTGACCTGGTGAAAGATGAAGTGCTTTTGTTTACTGAAACGGTTGCTTCCTCTCCTGAGAATCCGTATATCAAAAAAATAACGCTTAAAGAAGACAGTTTTCCGGATGAGATAAAGTTGATAGTCACCGATCTGATTACAGGTAAAGTACTGGTAAGTTATCAGCAGGAAAAATTTGTGGATCAAAGCATACCGCAACCGGCACATGCTGCGAAACAACCTGCCGATGTTGAAAACAATGAACAATTGTTTTTAACCGGGCAACATCTGGAGCAATACCGTCATGCTACGTATAAGCCAACCGACTATTATCAGGAGGCATTGAGAAGAGACCCCAAAGATGCACGCAATAATAATGCAATGGGTTTGTGGTATTTGAGACGGGGATGCTTTTCCAAAGCCGAACCCTTTTTCAGAAAAGCAATTGAAACCATCACCGAACGAAATCCTAATCCTTACGACGGAGAACCTTACTATCACCTTGGCTGGGCACTACTGATGCAGGATAAGACAGAAGCCGCGTATAATGCTTTCTACAAAAGCATTTGGAATGATGCCTGGCAACATGCAGGCTATTTAAACCTCGCAAGAATTGCCACACTTAATAAAGACTATGATGCGGCACTGGAGTTTATTAATAAATCACTGGTGAAAAACCATCATAGCCATTCGGCCAGGCATGCCCGTGTTTTTATTCTCCGTAAGCGCAATCAATACAAAAAAGCACAGGCTTGTATTGAAGAATCGCTGGAGTTGGATCCTTTCAATTTTGGTTGTCTGTTTGAAAAATATATTTTACTGATCAATGAAAAAAAGCATGAGCAGACTGCCAATGAGGTGTTGGATCATCTGATAAGCATCAGCAGGAATAATGCGAATAATTTTGTGGAATACGCTTTCGATTATGCGTATGCAGGGCTTTATGCAGAGGCGATACAGTTTCTTTCCATTTTCAAAATCAACGGAAAAAAAAATACTTTAGTTGAATACTATCTTGGCTGGTTTTCATTTCGTATGGGGAACCTGCAACAAGCGGGGGAATATTTTCAGCAGGCTGCAAAGCTTTCTCCTGATTTTGTTTTTCCGAATAAAATAGAGGATGTTGTTGTTCTGCAAAAAGCTATTGAAATGAATCCTGTGGATTCAAAAGCTTATTATTACCTCGGTAATTTCTGGTTTGATAAAAAACAATACAATGAAGCCATTGAATGCTGGGAGCAGTCGGTAAGGATAGATGATCGCTTTCCCACTGTGTATCGTAATCTTTCAATAGCCTATTACAATAAATGCAACGATGCGGGTAAGGCATTGCATTGTATGGAAAAGGCTTTCGCATTGGATGAAACAGACGCCCGTGTGTTGATGGAGTTAGATCAATTGTATAAAAGGCTGAACAGAGATTATAAAGAGCGACTGAATTTTTTGAATAAGTATTTGCTGCTGGTTGAGCAGAGAGATGATCTTTATCTGGAGAGAATAGCCTTATATAATCAATCGAAAGATTACTCCAAAGCAAAGCAGCTTTTAAGCGTGCATAAATTCCATCCGTGGGAGGGTGGAGAAGGGAAAGTGATTCAGCAACATATTGTCTGCCACCTTGAGTTGGCGAAACAAGCTGCCGGTGAAGGAAAATATGAAGAAGCATTGCAACTTTTGAACTGTGCAGAAAATTATCCATCTAACCTCGGTGAAGGTAAGCTGGCAGGAGCACAGGAAAATGATATACATTACTGGAAGGGAGTAGTGTATGAAAGGCTCGGGAAGAAAGAACAGGCTGATGAATATTACAGGCTGGCGACCCTGGGTATCAGCGAGCCTGCCCAGGCTGTTTTTTATAATGATCCCCAGCCCGATAAGATATTTTACCAGGGACTGGCATGGATAAAACTGAACCGTCCGGAAACCGCCGCTGCAATATTTAAAAGCCTTATTTCTTTTGGGGAACAACATATCAATGACAATATCAGTATTGATTATTTTGCTGTTTCATTACCCGGTTTATTAGTATTTGATAGCGATCTGAACCTGTTAAATAAAATTCATTGCTACTATTTAATTGCTCTTGGAAATCTTGGTTTGGGAAAAAAGAATGCAAAAGAAGCAGATGTTTTTTTTGGACGTGTACTCCAACTGGATAAAAGCCATCAGGGTGCACTTGTGCATAAAACTGACAACCCTTATTAAGGGCTTACTTTTTTTCAGACCGTAAAATAATCCATTAAACACCAAGAATCATCCATCAATAAAACATATCCCCGTTTATAAATTTGATTTTCAATTCTGAAAATTTGATGATTAAAATATTGCTGTCATGACCAATCAAAATCTATCCAACAGAAAGTGGAATACCTTCACGGGGTATGTATTAATGTTATTTTTCTTTCTTTCATCTGGCTTATTGTATGCTCAGGAAAGGGTTGTTACCGGTAAAGTAGTAGATGAGAATAGTCTTCCATTACAAAGTGTTTCTGTAACGATTAAGCGAAACCAGAACGCCGGAACTACTACAGACATTAACGGGAACTTTTCAATAGGTGCATCTGTCAACGACATTGTTGTTTTTGAATTTGTAGGCTACCAAAAGCAGGAAATAAAGGCAGGTAGCAACGCTGTTCTGCGTGTAACACTCTATCCTTCAGAAGCAAAGCTGGATGAAGTGGTAGTAATTGGCTATGGAACCAAACTGAAAGGTGAGTTAACAGGTGCTGTATCTAAGGTGAACAGTAAAGCGTTTGAAGACAGACCGCTTACCAATGCTATGAATGCCCTGCAGGGCGCTTTGCCCGGCGTAACCATTACCAGGGGGAGCGGCCGGCCCGGCTTCGAAAACTATGGGGTGCAGGTACGTGGCGCATCTTCGGTGAGCGGGAGCAAGGTGTTAATTTTAATAGACGGTATTCCCGGCGACCTCAATCTCATTAATCCAAATGATATTGCGGATCTCACCGTGCTGAAAGACGCTGCAGCTTCCATCTACGGTGCACGTGCTGCCGATGGGGTTATAATCGTTACTACAAAGAAAGGGAAGAAGGGCGTACCATCTGTTTCCTATTCCGGGAATTATGGGATAAAAAAGCCGCAGTTTTTAAAAAAGAGAACGACCACTTTGCAACTCGCAGAAATGTATGATGAAGGAATGCGAAATGTGAACCAGCCTGGTGTTTCTGAAGAAGTGTTTGAAAAAATCAGAAACAATGCGGAGCCTGACCCTACGGGATGGCTGAAATATCTTGAAAATTTCCCCGGATTTTATCAATCACATAATTGGATTGACGATGTTTTTGGAACAGGCACTCAACAAATGCATAATATCAGCATATCCGGAGGTGGTGAGAATAATACCTATCTTTTTTCCGCAGGATATCAGCGAAACGAGGGCGTGTTCAAGCACGGAACAAATCATTCGGATCGCTATAACCTTCGGATGAATTATGATTTTAAAATTTCTGACAAGATAAATTTTGAAACAAGAACCAGCTTTGAGAATCAACCTACGGTTACTCCCACTGCCCTTGGCAGCATATTATATTACGTAAACCAAATGGGCAGCTACGTACCCATATACAATCCACTGGGGCAGTTGTATAAATACCAGGGAGGTTTTCGAAATCCTATTCAATATCTCAGGGAAGCAGGGACAAATAAGGATGATGCTTACCGGCTTTCAACCAACATAAAAGGAAACCTGAAGCTGGTGGATGACCTTTTATTGGTAGGTCAGGCGGGTGTGATTGTAGATTTCATTGGGAGGAAGGAAACACGACCTACGTTCGCCCAGCATAATTGGGACGGAAGCAATTTTGATATTGTGAATAATCCCAACAGTGCTTTGTTTACTAACGCCAAAAACTTTTACCAGAATTACACCGCTTACCTGGATTATAATAAAACGATAGCAGGCAAACATAAGATAAATGCCATGGCGGGCGCTTCACGTGAAATGAAGAAGTACGAAAATCAATCTATTACCGGATATAATTTTGCCAGCAATGAAATATTTACATTAAACCTTGCAGACAGAACAAAAACCCAATATGCGAACTTCTCCGGAGGTGCGTCAGATTGGGCGTTGCAATCTTACTTTGGAAGGCTGAGCTATTCTTTCGACAGAAAATATTTGATAGATTTTACAACGAGGATGGACGGCAGCTCAAAATTTGCAGAAAGCAAACGGTGGAGCGCCTTATTTCCCTCCGTAGCCGTTGCCTGGAATTTATCGGAAGAAAATTTTATTAATTCACTGAATGTTTTTGATAATTTAAAAGCAAGGTTATCCTGGGGGCAGTCGGGTAACCAGGAGCTGAGTTTTGGAAACTACGACTATATCTCCCTGATATCCATTTCCGGCGCCTATCCTATGGGCGTACCCAATGTGGGGCTACCTGGTGCGGTGTCCAGCATTGCTTCCCTAAGCCGCACATGGGAAACTATTGAAGCAAGAAACGCAGGCGTTGATTTTGCACTTTTAAATTCAAGACTTACCGGAAGTTTCGACTATTATATCAAGAGCAATAAGAACATGCTGGTGAATGATCAGTTGCCGGCAACGCTGGGCGGATCTGCGCCCACACAAAACATAGGAAGGTTAGAAACAAAAGGATGGGATATTTCTATAGGATGGAGTGACCGGATTGGGAATCTTAAATATAGTGTTTCCGCTATGCTCAGTGACAGTAAGAACAAGCTGAAGGAGCTAAAAGGAAATGATGCTTATGGCGAAGGTTTGATTTATACCCGAAAAGGCTATTCATTAAATTCATATTTCGGTTACCAGTTTGATGGTATTATTCAAAACGAAGAGCAGTTAACCGCGTACAAACAGTTAGGCAATGTTCCGGCAAACCTGGGCGTAGGCGATGTGATGTACAGGGATGTTGATGGAGATGGTAAGATTACAGCCTTTGGTGATGCTGGTAAGGGAAATAAAGGTGATATGGTGTACCTGGGAAATCTGGCGCCACGGTACGTTTATTCATCAAATATCAGTTTATCCTTTAAGAGTTTCGACTTAAGTATCTTTTTACAGGGTGTAGGAAAAAGGCAGGGTATCAGAACGGGAGAATTTGCTTTTCCTTTTACTTCCGTGTGGATGCAACCCCTGGAATATTTTTATGGTAAAAACTGGACACCTGAAAATCCTGATGCAAAATACCCCCGCATTGTACCCGGTGCTGTTGGCTTTGACGGTATTCGGAACTGGAACTGGAGGTACTCCTCTATGCGTATGAATAACCTCGCTTACTTACGACTCAAGGTGGTAACGCTCGCCTATCAATTACCTCAATCCCTGGTTCAAAAAGTTAAAATGCAAAACGTTCGTGTTTATGTTACCGGGCAGGACTTGCTTACGTTTTCAAAAGACACATGGAATCGTTCTTTCGATCCCGAAGAAACATGGGAGCGTTCCGATGAGCAAACCTATCCCTTTAACAGTGTAGTTTCTTTCGGGCTGGATATCAAATTCTAAACCTTCAATCAATCACGATCATGAACCATACATATTTCAGATTAATTGCTGTTTTCTTCCTGGCTTTAACCGGATGCAATAAGGGGTTGGACCTTATACCTAAAGATGCTATCTCAGATGGTACGTTCTGGAAAACATCCGCAGACTTTAAACTGGCTGCCAATAATTTATATTTTTCACTTGAAGGATTTAATACCTGGGATACTTATACAGACCTTGCCTATGACGTACCCAATTCAGTTAGTAACGGAACTTATCAGACTACCGAAAGCGACAACAGATGGACCAATGCATACATTTATATCAGGCGTTGTAATAAGATCATTGCAAAAGCTGAAGAAATGCCTGTAGCTTCTGATTTAACTCAGTTTATTGGAGAAGCAAAATTTTTTAGAGCCTACAATTATTGGATGCTATTTAAATTATTTGGAGAAGTACCCATTATAACTCATGAACTGGATATTGATGATGATGAACTATATTCTGCCAGAGCAACACGAAAAGAAACGGTTGACTTTATATTAAAAGATTTAGAAGATGCAGCAACTGTTTTGCCCGAAAGGAACACTTTGTCAGGCGGCGATATCGGCCGGATCACCAAAGGGGCAGCTAATGCGTTTAGAGCAAGAGTGGCCCTGTTTGAAGGTACCTGGGAAAAATCAAGAGGGGATGCTAATGCCAATGCCTATCTGGATGTGGCGATTAATGCAGCATCAACGGTGATGAACAGTGGACAGTACTCCTTATATACCGGTAACGGTGCACAGAGTTACCGTTATTTTTTTATTGATGAGGGAGATGACGCATCTGAAGCAATATTGGATCGCCGGTACCAGGTAACTATTTCCAGCCAAACATTTCCCAGTACAGTTGGCGAAGGACATTTGTTACCCACAAAAAAGCTGGCAGATATGTATTTGTGCACAGATGGATTACCCATCGCCCAATCTCCCCTGTTTGAGGGATACAATCAAACCGGATCAGAATTTAAGCATCGCGACCCGCGCATGACAATGACTTTCGTAGTACCCGGCTCGGGCGCTATGCAACTCTGGTATCCTGAACCGGTTGCAAGTTGGCCTTTTTATCCTCAACGTAATGCCAATACGGGATACACTACATTCAAATTTTTGTCTGAAGATCCGGCATCAAATGCGTCGCCATTTTCGCTTGGATATGGCTATGACTGCCATATTTTAAGATATGCAGAGGTGCTTCTTATTTATGCAGAAGCGAGCTTCGAAAAGAATGATGGGATTAGTGACGAAGACCTCAATAAATCAGTGAACTTACTTCGCACAAGAGTTAATATGCCGGAATTAACGAATAGTTTTGTGAATACAAACGGACTGGATATGCGGACGGAAATAAGAAGGGAAAGAACCATAGAACTTGCAATGGAGGGCTTCAGGTACGATGATCTGAGAAGATGGAAGACTGCCGAAACCGAACTTCCCACAGATGTGAAAGGGATTAAAATTGTGGGAACGCCCTGGGCTAATCCTATTGTAGTGGAAGGACAGGATAGGAATCCTTATTCTGATGAAAGCTGGCAAAACAGAACAGACGCCAATGGGTTTATTATCGTAGAAAGCGCTTCGGGACGGTCGTTTGATCCCAATAAGCATTACCTGATGCCGTTGCCAACAAAAGAAATTTTGATCAATCCTGATTTGAAACAGAACCCGGGATGGTAAGCTGTGGTTACGTGAGAGGTGGGTGGCGTGAGTGCACTTTTATCTGTTGCTTAACAGTAAAAGTTAATGACACCATTAATGTGGAATGATGTTGCAAGGTCAACCTGTCGCAAACAGGTATAAAGTATAGTGTGATTTTTTGATTAACGTTGTATGCTGAGCATAATAGTTTTGATCTAAAATGAATATTTGCATTATGAAATGTTTTTTGGTACTGTTTCTCTTGTCTTTTTTGTGTGTAGATGGGAAAGCGCAACAATACACGCTAAGCTCTCCGGATAAAAAGCTGTTGGTTGAAATTGTAAACAATCAACAGGGGATAAGTTTGAAGATGACGAAGGAAGCGGACCGGGTGCTTAGTATGTCGGATCTTGGTATGATTA
>JADZFY010000481.1 GCA_020854215.1 Chitinophagaceae bacterium
TCTGCAGGTTTTGAATATAGCGCGGCGAAAACTTCACATTAAACGCTGCAAAATACTCAAGCACATTACAGCCAAAGTTGGCCAGCCACGACCTTTCTTCTCCCTTAAAACCACCACCGCAGCTTATATCGTTTTGGTAAAATTTCCAGGCGATATCATTTTCTCCCAGTAATTCGGGAAAGGATTTCCAGGGCATTTTCGCATAACTGAAGTTTTCATTCCGCATATTAGCCTGCATAATGCCATCCTGTTCATGACTAACCTTGCCGCTCCAAAAAAAAGACCGGTTGGGTGTGGTACTGGTCATGGCGGAAGAAAAATTTTGATCGCATACCGTAAATGCATCCGCCATGCCGTAATTAAAAGGAAGGTCGGTTCTGTTGTAATACCCTAAGGTTAAAGGCATGTGAGCATATTGTTTGTTCCCGGAGCGTTTTGCCGTCAGCCATTTATCATATTTTCCGCCATTATGTGCATCCACCTGGGTGGGGCGGGAATGAGGCAGATCGCCCATCCAGGTAACTTTGCTGTCTTTAATATCTAAGCGAAACGGAGCATAAGTTTCGCCTTTTTCATTGGTTTGAAGCCAAACCGGTTTTTTATCAGGCAGAGATATGGCTCTCGGATCATTGAAGCCTCTAACACCCTGCAGGCTGCCGAAGCAGTGATCGAAGGATCTGTTCTCCTGCATCAGGATAACAATATGTTCCGCATCAAGATAGGTACTGCCTGCCGGAGGATCAATTAAAAACGCTCGCTGTACTGAGGCAGGAAGCACAGAAGAAAAACCGGCGGCACCAGATAATAAAACAGATTTTTTGATAAAAGCTCTGCGGGAGTCCATATATTTTTTTTAGATGGTAAAACAATCGTTGAAGGGTAGTTGAAAGTTATGAATAATATTTTAAGGACAGTTCACATTGATGAGTTTGTTGCCACAAACATTGAAAGCTCAAAGGGTGAAAAAAGTTTTGTATTCCTTAGTGACCTGGTGTCTTCGTGGCAACCCTGGTTTTCTTTCCGCCACTAAGGCACGAAAACGCAAAGCGACAAAAACAACTTCTCATTCCTTTGTGACCTGGTGTCTTCGTGGCAATGTTTGTTTTCTTTCCGCCACTAAGACACGAAGACGCAAAGTGAAAAAACTGTTTTCCATTCCCTGATGGCTTAGCGCCTTCGTGGCAATGTTTCAATTCCGCGGCGGCCGTATTGCGAAGACCAGTTGTGTCGCTTTGCGGTTCAGCAACTATACTCGATACCGCTTTATCCCCTCTTTGATCTTTGGCACGGTAAAGTTTATGAGGTAGCCGAGTCTGAGTCCGGTCATTTTTAAGTGACTTATTACTTGCGCCTGCCAAACAGGATGCATATTCTCAACTGCTTTTAATTCTACAATCACCAAGTCGTTCACCAACAAATCTAATCTTAACCCTTCATTAAAAACAATACCATCATAAACAACAGGTATATCAACCTGGCGCAACACGCCAAACCCGTTTTTTGTAAGTTCATGAACCATACAAACCTCATACACTTTCTCAAGTAACCCAGGACCCAGCTCTAAATGAACCTTAAAAGCAGCATGCACAATTGCTTTGCCAATTGCTTCTTCCTCTGCTGAAATCGGATGATATTCCATAGTTTAAATTTTCTAAACGAGTTAATAAATAGCAAGCAGGTTGGATCCAGGCAAAGTGAAAAATCAGTATGCCATTCCTTAGTGACCTGGTGTCTTCGTCGCAACCTTTGTATTCTTTCCACCACTAAGGCACGAAAACGCAAAGTGACAAAAACAACTTCTCATTCCTTTGTGACCTGGTGTCTTCGTGGCAACCCTTGTATTCTTTCCACCACTAAGGCACGAAAACGCAAAGTGGCAAAAACAACTTCTCATTCCTTAGTGATCTGGTGTCTTCGTGGCAACCTTTGTATTCTTTCCGCCACTAAGGCACGAAAACGCAAAGTGGCAAAAACAACTTCTCATTCCTTTGTGACCTGGTGTCTTCGTGGCAACCCTTGTATTCTTTCCACCACTAAGGCACGAAAACGCAAAGTGACAAAAACAACTTCTCATTCCTTTGTGACCTGGTGTCTTCGTGGCAACCCTTGTATTCTTTTCACCACTAAGATCTGGGGCAAACAAAACATCATCGTCTTTCTCTATTGATGACAAAACTCAGTTTCATCTGCACGGTAAAGTAGGAATCGTTTCTGCTGCTGTTGCCCCGAATAGCATTAGGTACGGTTTTAGACAATGGATCTATCTCCTGTTGCCGGTCGTGTAATTGAAGCGCGTAGGAGGCATATAAAGGAGATAAATATTTTTCAAACAAGGCAGGATCAATATAACGTGTACTCACGTCATCCAGGTAATCTGTTCGGGTAATTCGATGCAATACTTCGAAACGAAAGTTCATCCTTGCCGAACACTCGAATTTTATTCCCGCGCCAACAGGAAAGTTCATTTGTGTAAGCCGATACGGTTTCCGGTCGGGATATTCAGCAAACCCCTGTCCCTCGGTATGCATTCGATGCAGCTCAATCCATTCTCCGTTCAAATAAGCCAGGGGATTAAACCAGAAAACTCCAACACCGCCAACCAAATATGGTGAAAAAAAACTCCGCCTCTGCCCGTCGTAAAATAAAACTGTTGGATGTAACTCAGTAAGCAACAGCAATTCCGTAACAGAGCTTTTGAAATGCAAATTACGCTGGTAACGGTATTGTCCCTCCGAGGGGTCATTTTTTAAGATGCTGTCATAAGCCATAATTGTTCCGCGGCTCAATTCCAGTCTGGCGCTTATGGCATACCGGTAGCTAAGGTTTACAAAAACACCTCCGCAAAATCGCGTATTTTGTCCGTTAAAGTCTTTTAGAAAAGCTTTGCCATTGCCCGGCCTCCCACCGATATCGGTAAAGCAATTGATACCGCCGAGGGACAATCCTCCTTCAAAAAGAAAATCAGTTTCGTAGTATTGATTGTTGTAAAAATAATCCTGTGCAACAGAGACCGTGTTCAATAAGCTGCACAAGAACAACAGGGTGGTGGTGTTCAATTTCATGGTTGGCTGGTTTGGTGTTAGCAAAAATCCGGTTGAACCGGAACGGCAGAATCAAGTTAGTACAATTCTCCCGAAGTCGCAAAGGATTTTGTACGCCATTACAAAGAATGACCGTTGCATCATTTTACAATGGCATTTGTGATATTAACATCAAACGGACTGCGTATGAATCGAAAAGCTACGGGTAATATCAGGCACTCCCCAGCACAACAGGCTTAAAGGCAGATTCTTTTATGGATTTTGCACCAATCGGTTTTCTCCGTCCTTTTTTCTTTAGCTTATTTATCCAAATCAATGTTCCCGTTACCGGAAGGGTGGTGGCAATTAAACACGCTATAAAATAAAGAAGTTTGCTAAAGCCGCCATACACATTGCCTACGTGTAACGCCTTAATTGAGCCTGCAATTCTTTCATTAACCGGCTTTTCGCGGAAGATGTCCAGTTTCACCGTGGATGCCGTGTATGGATCTATTGTTAACCGGTCACCTGCAGCAGGTGCAAAAAAGCCAACCCTGGTTTTACTGATGTTTATCGGTGCGCCGGCTTCAGAGGGTAAACTCACCGAATAATTACCCTTATAAGGCAACAACTTATCGGCAGCAGCAATATAGGCGGTAATTCCTAACGGTTGCTTGCCGGAGACATCAGACGTTTCTGTACCGCCGACAACAGACGCGGAACCAACCCCCATTGCTTCGGCTTTCTCATCCGTTTTTTTCTCGTTTGGGGTAGGCGTAACAGTAGCTAACGTACCTGAAGCCGTATTGTTTGAGGTGCCGGAATTACCGGGTTTACGAACCTCTTCCCGGGGTTTGTAGGTTCCCAGTGTTTTTTGCAAACCATCGCGGTACCATTGAAAAGACCACTGAGGTCCTGTGATCCCCATCACCAACAGGAAAATAAGAGAATAAAATGCCAATGTATTGTGCAGATCGTGGTTTATCCTTTTCCAGTTAGCCGAGAATTTTATTTTCAGGCCCTGGCGCCATGTTTTTATTTTCTGCGGAAACCAAATAATCAGTCCGGTTATGCACCCGAGTGTAAAGATAATCGTAGTCCAGCCAGAAATTTTGCTTCCCAGCTCCCTGTTTGTCATACTACTTAAAATAGGCTTTTCAACTTTATCCAACAGCAGCCAGCGGTGCAGACTGAACATGGTTCCCATGAATTCCTTCGTGTTACTTTTTTCCTGTGAGTTTCCAACGATGTCACCGGTGTAGGGATTTACCATACAAGCCGTTCCAAAGCGCGACTTTTCTCCTTCCTTTTTTACACTAAACTGATAGGTTCTTTCCGGGTCTGCCGGAATTTGAATAGTGGTAACCATGCCGCCGGCCTGCTCTTGTACTTTTGCCAGGAGTTTTTCCGGTGCTATCCGATCTGCACCCGCCACCGGTGTTACCTGATAAAGATGGGGCGTAGCCATTTCAGTAAGCTCAGTATTGTACACATAAACTGTTCCCGTAAAGCAAATTACAAACACAATCAATCCGCTGCCAAGGCCAAGCCAAAGATGTACGTCGTTGAACAATTTGCGAACCCTTTGCCAGGCAGAAGGCTTTTTTCTCGGCTGCACCATTGAAATATCAGTTTGATTTACAGAATTATTTTAAGGGCGGCAAACTAAAACTTAGCTGTAGCACACTATTTCAAAATGCGGAATTTCACTTACTAAAAAGGGAAAAACCGGGTGCCGGGACAGGTTCTTTCCTTTTACGGATGATTCCGGACGGATCGCCAACTTTTTTAACCTGTACTTTTCGCCATATCTTAGCCATTTAGTTTCAAGGATATGCCGAACACATTACGCACTATATTGGTGCATTGTAGCGACGAAAAGGGGTTAATTTACAAAATCACCCGCGTTTTATTTGAAAACGGGTTGAATATTGTAAAAAACAAGGAGTTTGTGGATGAAGCCAACCGTCGTTTCTTCATGCGAACGGAAGCGGAAGGGATAGCGGACCAGAAGGTGTTGCAGCAATCATTGGCATCCGTGCTACCTCCTGATAGCCAAATTGAAATCGTATCTGATCGCCGGAAGAAATTAGTTGTTTTGGCTACGAAAGAAAGCCATTGCCTGGGCGACCTGCTGATGCGTAATCATTTTAATGAATGGAATGCAGAGATTTGTGCAGTATTAAGTAATTATGACCGGCTGAAAGACTTTACAGGCAGGTTCAGTATTCCGTATCATCATATTGGTGCGGAAGAAATCTCACGGGAAGAGCACGAAAAATTACTGGTGAGCGCCATCAATTCCTATACCCCTGATTATATTGTTTTAGCCCGATACATGCGCATACTCACCCCTGGCTTTGTTCAGGAATTTTCCGGGCGCATTATCAATATTCATCATTCTTTTTTACCCGCATTTGTTGGCGCGCATCCTTATCGTCAGGCATACGGCCGCGGTGTTAAAATTATCGGTGCTACCGCGCATTTCGTGAATGATCAGTTAGACGAAGGTCCTATCATTTGCCAGAATGTGATTCCGGTTGATCATACACAA
>JADZFY010000482.1 GCA_020854215.1 Chitinophagaceae bacterium
CTCTCTAACCAAATACATTTATAGTCCAAATACTGAATACCTTTTAACGCCTCGTGTTTCATTTTTATCCTGTCCGCTATCCTACACTACCTTCTAAGGTGATGGACAATAGCTTCTGGGCTTCTACGGCAAATTCCATAGGAAGTTGGTTCAGCACCTCTTTCGCATATCCGTTCACAATTAGCGCTACCGCCTTTTCGGTGTCTATCCCACGCTGATTGAGGTAAAAAATCTGGTCCTCTCCTATCTTGGATGTAGTCGCCTCATGCTCAATAGTAGCCTTTTTATTCTTCGACTCGATATACGGAAAGGTATGTGCTCCGCAACGATCACCAATTAACAGGGAATCGCACTGCGTAAAGTTTCTCGCATTCTCCGCCTTGCTTCCCACCTTTACCTGGCCACGATAGCTGTTTTGTCCTTCACCGGCTGATATTCCTTTTGAAATAATTCTACTCTTGGTTCCCTTTCCAATATGAATCATTTTTGTACCGGTATCGGCAATCTGTTTGTTTTTGGTAACGGCTACCGAATAAAACTCACCGCTGGAGTAATCGCCCTGCAAAATCACGCTGGGGTATTTCCAGGTTATAGCAGAGCCGGTTTCTACCTGCGTCCACGAAATTTTAGCGTGAGCACCGCGGCATACCCCCCGCTTGGTTACAAAATTGAAAATACCGCCGTTGCCATCTTTATCCCCCGGAAACCAATTTTGCACCGTACTGTATTTTATTTCGGCATTCTCCATGGCAATGAGTTCCACTACAGCAGCGTGCATTTGGTTTTCATCGCGTTTGGGTGCCGTGCAGCCTTCCAGATAACTTACATAACTGCCTTCATCGGCGATGATAAGTGTGCGTTCAAACTGACCCGTATTTTCTGAGTTAATCCTGAAATAGGTGGATAACTCCATTGGGCAGCGAACCCCCTTGGGAATATAAACAAACGATCCGTCTGAAAACACGGCGGAGTTGAGTGCCGCATAAATATTATCCGAATAAGGCACTACTGAACCAAGATATTTTTGAATCAGTTCAGGATGCTCTTTTACCGCTTTGCTTATGGAAGAGAAGATAATCCCCTGCTCTTTCAACGTTTCCTGGAAGGTGGTAGCTACGGAAACACTGTCAAAAACAGCGTCAACAGCAACCCCTGCTAATACCTTTTGTTCGGAAAGCGGGATGCCGAGTTTCTCAAAGGTGGCGATGAGTTCAGGATCCACCTCGTTCATATCTTTAAGCTTGGCCTTTTTCTTTGGCGCGGCATAGTAGGATATATCCTGAAAATCAATTTTAGGAAGCTCGAAATTTTGCCAGTGCGGTTCGGGTTGTTTTAAGAATGACTGATAGCCTCTTAAACGCCAATCCAACAGCCATTGTGGTTCCTCCTTTTTGGCGGATATCATTCTGATGACGTCTTCATTCAACCCCCTCGGTGCAATATCCATCTCAATATCGGTAACAAAGCCAAACTCATACTCTTTATCACTATATTCCTCCAAAATGGAGGCACTGTCATTAGCCATATTAATATTGTATTTTTCTGAATTGCCGGAACCTAAACCGAGAAGCTTTCTCCACAACTGCAGGTTCTGCTGGCATTCGGATTTCTAAAAACAAGTCCTTTCCCGTTTAAGCCGCCGCTATAGTCCAATTCGGTACCATAGAGATATAACAGGCTTTTCATGTCTACCACTATCCTAATCCCTTTATCTTCATACAATTCGTCGCCTGCTTTGCGTTCCACATCAAAATGCAGGTTATATTCCAGCCCGGAGCATCCGCCGCCTTTAACACCTACTCTCACAAAGGTGTTTTCATCGCGCTTCTCCTCCGCCATCAACCGGTCCAGATAGTCTTTTGCCGCCGCAGAAACGGTGATCATAATCCTTAGTTTAAACTACCGGCAAAACTACGATTTTTGCCTGGAAGTGCATTATCGCAAAGCGGAAAACAAAAAAATATAGTATAAAATGTGTTATTATTGCGGCACTAAATCATGAGCGTGAATGTTGCATACCAAATTCAGGTACCGGTTGACGAAATAAAAGATGCTGCCCAGTGCAATTTGTATGTTGAGGTAGCAGCCGACCACCTCCTTTTTGGAATTTTAGACAATAACAGCCGTACTTTTATTGCGCTACACTATGTGAACCTGGAAAAATATGATGCTTTTAACCATTGTAAAGAGCTGATATACCACAATGAATGGCTTTCCAGGTCGTATAATAAGGTAACGGTTGTATATTATTTCCCCGAAAGCGTTTTAGTGCCCGATGCGCTGTTTAACCCGGAAACAACCAAGGCCTCGCTGGATTTGATCCACGGAGACCTGAATAAGGGCGAATTGTTAACCGATACGCTACCAGGCTGGGAGCTGCGCAATATTTACCGGGTTCCCGCCGCTTTGCATCAGTTGCTGGGTGCACATTTTCCAAAAGGGCATTTCTATCATGCCTATTCGGTATTACTGAAAAGAAAAGCACAGCAGGGCGTGAGTACAGAAGGTGATGAAGCTACCCTTATTTTTTATCCCAATAAGCTGCTTTTCGCCTTATTCAGGAACGGCGCATTACAAATTGTGCAGACGTTTGAGTATGAAACAGCAGAAGACGTTACCTGGCATTTATTGAATGCCTGCCGGCGCTTTGAGGTAGATTGCAGTAGTGTTCTGTTGAATGTTTCCGGACTTCTTGACGATCATTCGTCTGTGTACTCCGAACTGCTGAAATATTTTCTTCACATAAAACTTGAAGATCGCCCGGCAGATTTTAACTACAGCGAAGCGTTTGATGAATATCCGCTCCATTTTTTTTCTTCCTTATTTAATACGGCTTTATGCGAATAATTGGCGGAACTGCCGGGGGAAGAAAATTCAATCCGCCCGGAAAAATGCCCCACACCCGCCCCACTACCGATATTGCCAAAGAAGGGTTGTTTAATATATTAGAAAATAATCTCGCTATTGATGCCTTAGAAACACTTGATCTCTTTGGAGGCACCGGAAACATCAGCTATGAACTGGCGTCGCGGGGCGCTATTGCGCTTACCATTGTAGAAAAAGATCCTAAGATGCACGCCTTTATCGTCAAAAACAGCCAACAATTGGGGTTTGCAAATATAAACGTGGTAAAGATGGATGTGTTTGCCTTCATAAAACAATGCAAACAACAGTATGACTTTATTTTTGCGGGTCCTCCCTATGCACTGGGAAGTATTGACGAACTGCCCGTGGAAGTTTTTAAACATAACCTGTTAAAGCCAAACGGCTGGTTTGTGCTCGAGCATACCCCCCGTAATCACTATGAAAATTTTCCCTTTTTCAAAACGGCAAGGCATTACGGAACAACAATATTTTCAATATTTGTAAATAAGGAATCCTGATTTACGGCAATTTCCTTAATATCAACGGTGTCCTCAGGTGGGTGGATGACTGTTTTGGTGCTTTATCTTTTTTAAAACGCTTTTTGCCCTGCTGGTAAAAGCAGCCGTTTGGAAAGGCAATTGCTCCTCGATGAGCAGGCTGATTTCAGGTATTATATCGGGATATTGATGAGCAAGCCGGCCAAGAATTGACAAAGAAAAGGCCTTTATGGCAACAGCTTCCTTTGGATCTTCGATATATTGAAAACAAATGTTCATGATATCCCCATGAATATAGTCGGGCAGATCGGTGAATTGTAAAAACCGCACCGCGTTTCGTTTTACAGCAGGGTGAAGTCCGGGCTTCTTCAGATGCTGCACAACCGATTTCACATGTTTATTGATGAGAAAAGGGTGTGCTATTACACAATAGCTTAACGGCCATGCTGCTCTTTGTGCGATCAGTTGATCGTTACCCAATACCAACTGTATCAGTTTATCGAAACGCGATTGACTGTTTCCAACGTAGGCAATAATTTTCGAGCATTGGCGCTTTGAATGTTCGCTCAGAATTTCAGTTCTCAGGTTCATATTCATCGTTCCGAAAACCGTGAATTTACGAAAACGTTTGTGTGAAATTTGATGGACAGGGTACAAAATAATACGGGTGGCTTGGTTTTTCATCTACCTTTAAGCAATTTCACGCTTATGTTACAAAAGGTATTGCAAAATTTTGGATTGGATTTTTCGATGCTGGACGTAAAGCCTTTTGGTTCGGGGTTGATCAACAATACATGGAAGATCAATCAAAAGAACAGCAGCGATGCATTCATCCTTCAGCGAATCAATCATCAGGTTTTTAAATCACCTGAGGATATAGCATACAATGTGCGCATGATCGGCGATTTTCTTGCAGCACATCATCCTGATTATTTTTTCGTAAGAAACTCATGTACCCTTCAGGGAGCAGATATATATTTTATAGAGGAAGAAGGCTATTTCCGGTTGGCACCATTTGTAAAGGGATCGCACACGGTAGATGTGCTGCAAACCCCCAACCAGGCTTTTGAAGCTGCCAAACAGTTCGGAAGATTTACCCATTTGCTTGATGGATTTCCGGTTGAGCAATTGAAAGTTACTATTCCTGATTTTCATAACCTGAGTCTTCGTTATCAGCAGTTCCTGCATTCGCTGCAATCGGGAAATGCCCAACGCCTGGAAGACGCCCGTAATGAAATTCAATGGTTGAAGGAGCAGGATTATATCGTAAAGCGTTTTGACGAGATGAAACAAAACCCTGCATTCAAGTTGCGCGTTACCCACCATGATACCAAGATCAGCAATGTGTTGTTTGATGAAAATGATCTCGGGATTTGCGTAATAGATTTGGACACCGTAATGCCGGGTTATTTCATTAGCGATGTGGGTGATATGATGCGTACCTGCCTTTCGCCGGTGAGTGAAGAGGAAAAGGACTTTTCGAAAATCGAAATCAGACCGGAATACTACGAAGCCATTGTGCGTGGCTATCAGCAAGGAATGGGAGATGCCCTAAGTCCGGCTGAAAAATCTGCTTTCTTTGATGCGGGCTGTTATCTCATGTACATGCAGGCGTTACGCTTTATTGCCGATCATCTCAATAACGATCAATACTACGGCGCCAAATATGAAGGCCACAATTTCGTACGCGGCTCAAACCAGATTACGCTGCTGAAGAGGCTTTTGGAAAAAGAAGAAGAACTGAGAAGAGTAGTGTAGTTCATTATGGCAGCATAGGTTTTACCGTCATCCACTTTTCGCTTACCCCTTATTTAATGACATCCGCATCCATCACCGCAACCCTGATCGTGCGCATGATGCACGTGCCCATGCGACAACTCCTCCGCCGTAGGCTGCCTGATGCCTTTAATTGTTACGGTATATTGCAGCGTTCTGCCTGCAAGCGGATGATTCCCATCCAGAATAATTTTTTCACCATCAACGTCGGTAACCAAAAGCGCTGCACCATCCGAAGATTGAACCAGTGTGCCCGGCTGTAATTCGCTGGTACCGTTCGGAAACTGATCGCGGCTTACTTCAAAAACAAGTTCCGCATTGAAGTCGCCGTAAGCTTCTGTGGGCAGGAGGGTTACATTTTTCTCTTCGTTAATTTTTAGCCCTTCGAGTGCAGTTTCCAAATGCTGCAGGATATTGTTATAACCGTGCAAATACTCCAGGGGTGCTGCTTCCATATTGCTGTCTACCACATTACCCGTTTCATCGGTAGCGTGATATTGAATACTGATTACTTTATTTTTTTCTACAACCATCAACTGCTTCTTTTAGAATATAAGTAAGATAACGGTTAGGCAAAGCCGCTCAGGATATCCCGGCAGGGAAATCAAGTTTCCGGGAAAGCCAGCTGTCTTCAACTCTAATCAGCCAGTTATTTTCCAACTCGTCTTTGGTTTGCACCAGGTTATTAAAGTACAGCGTATCCGGAGTAATAAAGTTGTTCTTCACGGCATAATCCAACTGGCTGGAAGGAAGTAACTGAATCTTATCTTTCACCACAAAACCGAAGGTATGCCTGTCGAAAAGGCTCACTCCAAATTTTTGTTCAATTTCTTTAATCATTCTCATAGAGCTGTCGGTACTGCATCCCCCCACATGAGTGTGGGTATCGTCTGCCATCAGTACAATGAACTGTCCAAAAAATACGGTAACAAAATTTTTTAATCCGGCACCGTGTGAATGCCATTCTCCCGAAAACCGGTTGAGTATTTCTTCCACCTCTAATACTTCAGAAAGGGAAAATGGCCGGTTCGACTGATAAACCCACACTTTGGACGTTGGGTCAAAATCGGTAGGCAACAAATGTTTATAGTCTAAATTCATGCGGCAAAAATACAGCATTCTGCAAGAGTGACAAAAGCGGTCGTTTTCGGGCTAATTAATAATTTGAGGTGCTAGGAGTAACTTAGCGTCATGCCTAATAAGAAACAAACTAATTTTAATGAGGAGGTATTGAAGATATTAATTCCAGCAGAATACCTCGAAGATTTTGAGCCC
>JADZFY010000483.1 GCA_020854215.1 Chitinophagaceae bacterium
ACTTAAACAGTAAGTTTGTCGGAAAGAATTTTGTATTTGACGACCGGTTGGGCGAACGCATTACCGATGACGTTATTGCACACTGTCATCAATGCGGGAGGCCCTGTGACTCCCATACCAATTGCAACAATGACGGCTGTCATTTGCTGTTTATTCAATGTGAGGATTGCGTTAAAAAATTTCATGGCTGTTGTAGCGTGGAATGCAGCATCACTTTCCAGCTTCCATCCCACCAGCAAAAACAATTACGCAAAGGGCAGGATAAAGGGCAACATATATTTAATAAGGCCAAAGCGAGACTCAGACCTAAACTGAATGAGAGAGATAACCTGTAATGTTAAAAGGGTCAATGGTTATATATTTCATGGAATTTAGCGTATTGAGTAGGTTCGGTCTGCTTACTCTTTTCTAATCCACTGCAGGCATACCGGCTTACCCACTTCAATGCGCTTGCCCGTATCTGTGAGCAGCCCTGTCTTTGTATTGCGTTTAAAAATAACAATGTTATCGCTTTCCTGGTTGGCTGCCAGTAAATAATTTCCCGAAGGGTCAATACTAAAATTTCTTGGTATATTACCCAATGACGGCTGATGACCAATGAGCGTTAACGTACCGTTTTGCTGGTTGATACTATACATGGCGATAGTGTTGAATCCGCCCCTGTTGGAAGCGTATAAAAAATTACCATCAGCCGAAACATGAATGTCGGCACTTCCAATAAAACCGGTGTCACTATCCTGCACTGACGCAATATGCTGAATGGGTTTGAGTTTCCCGTTGCTGTAATCGAATACATCAACAGCGCCAACCATCTCTTCAATCAGGTAGGCGTAGCGGTTATTGGGGTGAAAAGTGAGATGCCTGGGTCCACCACCGTCTGTTATTTTTGTAAAAGGCTGAATAGCGGGTTGCAACTTTCCGGTATTCGAATCAAAAGAATAGATCATCACTTTGTCTATTCCCAGGTCGGGTACAAATAGCCATTTGTTATCCTTTGAAAGTACCGTACAATGCACATGAGGTTTTTTCTGCCTTTCTTTGTTTATACCCGAGCCCTTATGTTGTATTATGGTTGTGGCTTTGCCCAAACCACCCGATGCGTTAATGGGTAACACCGAAAGTGTTCCGCTGCTGTAATTTCCGGTAATTATCCATTTACCTGTTTTGTCGGTTACAATATAGCACGGTGCATCTCCACCCGACAATTGTTTATTAATAGCACTAAGCCTTCCTGTTTTTTTATCGAACGAAAAAGCGCTTACCTCACCACCGTTGTCGTTATTTGCATTTTCATTTACTGCATAAACGAACTTCTCATCTGGCGAAACCGTCAGAAAGGACGGGTTTGAGGTTTTGATATGGCTAATTTTGCGAAAGCTCCCGGTTGTACTGTTGAATTCAAATACGTATATGCCTTCACTTTTACCACCGGTATAGGTTCCGGTAATCAGGTAATGCAAAGCGTGAGATTGCGCTACGCCTATTGATGCGGAAGCAGAAAGCAAAACCGTTAAAAAGGATAATTTCATTTGCGTGTTCACTTTGTGTTCAGTTGTTGGAGTGCATGAATGATCCGTGCGTGAGTTTCGTCCTCTGTCAGATATTCGGGTTGAAACTTTTCGCCGGTAACCTTTTCAAACAGTTCTATATAACGGTTGCTGATGGTTTGCACCCATTCATCACTCATTTCAGGAACGGTTTGACCTTCTTTTCCCATAAAGTCATGAGCAATCAACCATTCCCGAACAAATTCCTTGCTCAATTGTTTCTGGTGTTCTCCCTTTTGCTGCCTTTCGTCAAATCCGGCAGCATAAAAATAGCGGGAGGAGTCCGGTGTATGAATTTCATCCATGAGGTAAATGGTGTTGCCAATTTTTCCAAACTCGTATTTTGTATCGGCCAGTATTAATCCGTGTTTGGCAGCTATGGCTTTCCCTCTTTCAAAAAGTTGTAAAGTGTACGACGCGAGTGTGTCCCATTCGCTTGTAGTGGCGAGGCCTTTTGCTATAATTGCTTCCTTGGAAATATCTTCATCGTGACCGTGCTCGGCCTTAGTAGCCGGCGTAATAATAGGAGTGGGAAACGGATCGTTTTCCTTCAGTCCTTCAGGTAATTCAATGCCACAAAGCGTTCTTACGCCAGATTTATACGTGCGCCAGGCGTGTCCAACGAGGTGACCCCTCACTACCATTTCCAGTTTGAAAGGGTTACATTTTTTGCCAATGGCCACGTTTGGTGCAGGTGTTGATATCAGCCAGTTCGGACAGATGTCAGCCGTTGCGTTGAGCATACGTGCTGCAATTTGATTTAAGACCTGCCCTTTGTAGGGTATGGGACGGGGAAGAACAACATCAAATGCAGATATGCGGTTGCTGGCAATCATAACCAACAAATTGCTGTTGATCGTATATACATCGCGAACCTTCCCCCGGTAAAAAGCGGTTTGTTGTGGAAATAAAAAATTGTCCATACGCGAAAGTAAACCGCCCATTCCAAATGTCCAACTTTAGAATAGCATGCTTAAAATCCAGGAAACAGTGGGTAAATTCTACCCTTTAGTTTCATCGGTTTTATTCTTGAATTTCCTGTAAAACACGTAGATGAGTCCTATTATGAGAATGTAGCAACCGTAGTTAAACAGGTCGTGGTGATCGAGCGTTCTGCCGCGAGTCCAACCCTGTTTCCATTCCTTCCAATTATTTTCAAGCGCTATCATTAATAATGCCGTGCGACAACAGTTGAGAAACCAAATTCCTATTAAGCCGCCCACGCCCCAGATGATTTTCTTTTTCCATGTCATTTTATTAGCGAGGACAAACGCACCCCAGAAACTAAAGATACCCAGTCCAACACATTGCCAGTTCATAAACAAGCTGTGTCCGCCGGGTACAACCAGAAATCGGATATTCACCACCTGGGTATCCAACCCTACGGCCCGCGTCATCATATTAGCCGTGTACATTATACTTCCGGTAATCCAGTTGATATAATTAAAATGATCCACGAAGAACGCATTGTAAGACTTCTCAGGGAGTGTGAGGTCAACAAAAAACATGTTTGCATAATAGAATACGGCAAACAGCGCAATGAACTTTAAGAGAAATGAAAAGTCAAAATAACGGTTCACCTCGCGACCGGCATATTTAATTAAAGCAATCATAAAAAAATTCCATTTTCAATTAGGGATACGGTACTTGCTATAATAGCCGACTACTTTGCAAATCTGTCGGATGACATCTCACAAAATAGCCGGCATTATTTGATAAAAACGACACCAGGGGTTTACTCAACCTCTTTTGAATTCACGGGTGCCTTTGGTTCCTTTTTTCTTTTGTCGTATGCCTTTTTAGCTCCATAGGCAACTCCGGCAGCAATCAACATGCTTAACCC
>JADZFY010000484.1 GCA_020854215.1 Chitinophagaceae bacterium
CACTATACTCGGCGTGCCGTTTCTTAATGATGTTTGAACATCCCTTGGTGATATTTTTACCTGCTGTTCGTCCCAGGTGAGGTCAAGACTTGGGAATGCATTTGCCGGTCCGGGTTCAATATGTGTTTGTCCGGTAACACCCGGTACGGATTCCACTATTTTTTTTATTTTTTGTATGCGGTTAAGCCAGTCCTGCCATTCCTTTTCATGATCTCGTTCGAGATAGGCCTTTAATGCGGCATACATGCCAAACATTTCTTCCTTGTTCACTTTCATCGGTCGTCCGATAGGCGCCTCATGCGGACTGTGATTCAACTTGGCTGCCTCTATCAGATCCTTTCTGCCAAAGAGCAAACCCGCACTTTGAGGGCCGCGAATCATTTTGCCACCTGAAAAAGTAACCAGGTCAAACCCCATTTTTTGATACTTAAACAGGTTTTCAACAGGGGGAACATCTGCAGCGGCATCCATGAAAGAGGGCACATTATGCTTTTTTGACAAGGCCACAAACTCTTCTCTCGTAACGCTCGATTGTTGTGCTGCATTAAAATAGAGCGTCATAACCGTATTGGAATTAAAGGCTTTGTCCATTTCGTCCGGGCCTTCTACCTCAATAATTTTTGCTCCTGTTGTTGTAATCGCCTGATCAAAGAGATAGCGATGTGTTTTTTGCATAATTACCTCTGGTCTGGCACCCGGGAGATTCGGAATCATCTTAATCTTTTCAGGATCTTTTCCCGTAATGGCGGCGGCTGTACCAAGCACCATGGCACATGCAGCACCGGAAGTTACCATTGCTGCTTCGCAATGCAGCATTTCTGCAATTTTTGCACCTACCTTATCCTGCAGTTCATACATGTTGGCAAAATCGTGTGCGGTAGAATTGATCGCTTCCATCACTTCGGGCAACATAAGGGATCCCGAAAGAAAAGTCATGGTTACACTGGCATTAATAACCGGAGTTACACCTAATTCTTTAAAGAGGTCTCTTTTGGCCGGACCAGTGCCGGCAAGAGAGGCAGCAGGAACCAGCGTTCCTGCTACGCCTCCTGAAACAGAAAGCAGACCGATATTTTTTATTACCTCTCTACGTTTCATAATAATTGTAAATTAAGGAAGTTGGGGTTGTTGAAAATAGCTATTAGATGTAGGCAATACAATCCATCTCCACTAAGGAATCTCCGGGAACTCCCCCTTTAGCAACAGCTACCGTTGTGCGAACGGGCGGTTTCTTTCCGAAGCGTCCTTTATATACTTCATTCATTGCTTTGTAGTCCGCAATATCATTCAGGAATACACTCACCTTTAATACTTTTTCCATAGATGAACCGGCTTTGATCAATTCTCTTTCCAGTTCCTGCAGCACAATTTCCGTATGTGCTTTTATTTCAAATGGTGCTGTATGCGCACCCTTGCCCGCGATGTATACAACATTTCCATGACGGGTAGAGCCCGAAAACAGCGGAACGTCCTGAAAAGTGGTAACATTATTGACCTCTTTTTCTTCACTGGCTACTGAACTGCCGGCTGCTTTCGCAACGACACCTAAGCCGAAAAGTGCCGTGGCGGAAGTGAATAATTTTCTGAGTGCTGATCTTCTTTCTGTTTTCATTGTTGTTTTTTTTTAGTGTTGATGAAAATGTAAAGGGCTAACGCTTATGGTTGATGTTAACTGGCGCAACTTCATGTTCAACTATGATGTTTTTGTATTTAAAAATTCTTCTCTCAGTCGTTTCGCAACAATCTTCTCTTCACCGGGGTTAAGCATAAATACCGTTGTGTTAAACCCACCTTCTTTGTTGCCGATTACTTCGATTGAGGGTGTACCCCTACGCAGCCTTTCCATGAATTCGTCTCTGCTGATTGGTATTTTTTTATTATCCCACACCACCCGTAATGTAGGCGTATGGTTCGCAATAGGCGGCACAAAAACGGTGGTAGAAATGCCATCAATATTTTTGATTGCATTGTGAATAATCTCAATCCTCTTTTCCCATACTTTCCACTCCTTGTCATGGTCCTGATGGATATATTTATCTAATGCCGCATACATGCCCAGCATCTCTTCTTTATTCACCTTCATACCTCTGCCAATGGTAACGCCGTTGGGTGAGTTATTCAACCGGGCGGCGGTTATGATATCTTTTTTACCCATGAGTAAGCCGGCACTTTGCGGACCCCGAATTGCTTTACCGCCGGAAAGGGCAACAAAACTAAATCCCATGTCATTGTATTTCCACAGATTAGAAACCGGCGGTACATCGGCAGCGATATCTATCGTTGCCGGGAGATTGTGTTTTTTAGCCAGTTGCAGCCATTCCTCGTGCATGATCTTTCCCTCCGGAGCGTTACAATTGAGGAAGTGCATAGCGGCTGTTTTTTCATTTACTGCGCGATCCACATCTGCTGCGGTTTCCACTGGTATTAGCTTTACGCCGGTATTATGCAGCGCCTGTTCGTAACCGTCATAGTGTGCTTTTTGAAGCAATACTTCCGACTTGATACCGGAAGATTCCAACCGGTGGGGGATTTGTTTTATCTTTTCTTTGTCGGTTCCGGTAAGAATACCAGCCATGCCTAATGTAAGGGCAGAAAAGGCGCCTGCCGTTACCATTGCAGCTTCGGCATGAACCATTTGAGCTATCTTTTCACCCACCTTATCCTGTACTTCATTGAGCATACAAAACTCCTTTGCACTATGTGCAATAGCCGCAACCACCTCCTCATGCATGAGAGAGGCGGTCATGGCAGTATATGTTCCCGCCGCATTGATAAACGTTCGAATACCCAATTCCTTTAACAGGTTTCTTTTAGCGCTTCCCGCCGGCGCGGCGTACAAGGGTTCGCCGGACAGCAATGTTCCTCCTATTGGGAGCAGACCTAACCCCTTAATGATGGTTCTGCGTTTCATATTATTGTTTTGGGCAATTATGGGAATATACCGTTAAGTTAAACATTCTTTGGTGCATAATTTTATAAATGGTGAATTAGGTATAATGAGCGGTGAATTCCATTACAAAAGATTTTTTTTCCTTCCCGGGTGGCAAAATGCGATATTTTTACCTCAATGGCCACCTGCTATTTATCCCACCATACCCTGGTAAGTAAGTTGTCTTCGTTAAGCTCGGCAAACCCCTGTCGTTGTAATGCTTCAAGGTAATTCGTCTGGTTGGTGAGATTCTCCGAATTGGGCAATGAAAAACGCCGGAACATCTTACCTCCGGTTACATTGCCGGGATAATTTACCTGGGAGAGTACAGGGTAACCGGTTCGCCTCCAGTTAGCGTAAATTTCATAATCATTCCCAAATAGCGTTATCCATTTTTGTGTGGAAATTTGTTCCAGTTGCTCGTCAAAACTTCCTCCCGAATTGTAAGCATTGCGCACGATGTAATCACTAATCTTTTCGTCGGTTATAATATTAGAACTTGGCGCAACCGCGGGAAAAAATGTCCATTGCTTCATGCCTGCCCTTACTCCGGCATTATACGCTGCTTCCGGCGTCATCCCGTTAAACCAACCACGCAATGCCGCTTCGGCCAAAAGCAGGTAAGTTTCGGATGCACCCATAATAATTACAGGCGCAGCAACATTCAATACGAGCGGAGAGGGTTCGGAATAGGTATCAAAGTCAACCGGTTTTGTATTGAGGCTACCGCTCACCATTCCTCGTTGAACAGCAAGAGAAGTATCTGCTACATAGGTAGTAGCACCTGGCGAAACAGGAACCCATACTACCGAAATAACAGGCAGCCGGGGATCTCTGGTCGTTTTCAAGTGGTTGAGAAAGGTAGCGGCATATTTTCCGCCTTCCACATTGTCGCCGCCAGGACTGATGTAGTTACCATTGCGCAGGTCGAGTACCTGGGGGTTCATGCTCCCTGAGGCATCTGAATAATCAATTTTTGCAACATCATCGTCGGTAAATACACCTCCGGCAATTGCCTTCTGTACCCACGTCTTTGCAAGGTCGGGCTCCACGTTAGTGAGACGCATTCCCAAACGTAACATCAACGAATAAGCGAAACGCTTCCACTTACTCACATCTCCTTTGAACAACAAGTCGGCCTTGCCAAAGGTGGGCTTAGACGG
>JADZFY010000485.1 GCA_020854215.1 Chitinophagaceae bacterium
AGGAATACCAGGGAAACCAGCGTGTAAGTTTTTCTCATAGTTTTGTTTTTTGAATGAATTAAACTGCAAATTATGAAAACCCAATTTCGCTTCTTTACACATTGGTCTTCTTTAACGAAGGTTTCTGTTAATTTCATCCTGTTGATTCTTGCATTGCCCTCAGTTGCGCAAAACAACAACACGCTTCCGCGAATAGGTATTGCCGGGATTGGCATTGAATCCAGCACGTTTTCTCCCGCATTAAGTACGGAGTCTGCGTTTACCATTAAACGGGGAAATCAGATCTACACTTCCTATCCGCGTTTTATGCAGGACGGGTCATCTATCCGGAATAGCGCAATTTGGTTGCCTGCGGTTACCGCCCGTTCCCTGCCGGGTGGGGCTGTACCCAGGGCGGATTTTGAAAGAATGGTGGGTTATATACTTGATTCGCTGAAGAAAAACCTCCCCTACGACGGACTGTTTTTTGACATACATGGTGCAATGAGTGTAGTTGGACTGGATGATCCGGAAGGCGATTTGATAACCAGAGTGCGTAACGTGGTGGGGCCGAATACGATTATCTCTACTTCTATGGATTTGCATGGCAATGTTTCTTTGCGTTTGGCCGAGCTTTCTGATTTAATAACGTGTTACCGAATGGCGCCACACGAGGATGCTCAGGAAACTAAGCAGCGTTCGGTGGAGCAGTTGTTACAACGGTTGAAATCCGGCAAAGGTAAACCCCGCTTTAAGGCAAGGATACCTGTACCCATTTTGCTTCCCGGCGAGCAAACCAGCACGCGCATTGAGCCGGCAAAAAGCCTGTACGCCGCCGTAGCTGTTGCTGCTGCCCGACCCGGTGTAATTGAAGCAGCAATATGGATGGGGTATCCCTGGGCAGATGAACCACGTAATCATGGTGTGGTAATGGTTACCGGAGATGACCAAACTGCAGTATCCACTGCTGCCGGGGAATTAGCAAATCATTTCTGGCGCGTAAGGAATGAGTTTCATTTTGTAGCGCCTACCGGTAATCTGAAGGAATGTCTTGACAAAGCCATAGCAAGTACGAAGAAACCGTTTTTTATCAGTGATTCCGGCGATAATCCTACCGCAGGTGGTGCAGGAGACGTTACATGGTCGCTGCAACAAATACTCGCCAGGCAAGAGTTGAAAGCTGCCAATGGCCCCGAGTTAATATACGCTTCCATACCGGCGCCGGATTTAATTTCCAAAGCACTGAAAGCAGGCATTGGCGCAAAAGTGTCGGGAATGGCCGGGGCTGCGGTAGATAACAGGTATGCTCCACCGTTAATGATTGAAGGAACGGTACGCGCTATTCACCAGGGTGATCCAAACGCAGTTGTGGAAGCCGTGATACAAACTGGTTCGGTGTTCGTGATTATTACACAAAAAAGAAAACCCTATCATAAAGAGGCGGATTTTACCCGGCTGGGACTTGAACCGCGAAAAGCGGATATTGTTGTGGTAAAAATTGGTTACCTGGAACCTGAACTCTATAATATGCGGGCAGACTGGTTATTGGCGCTTACCCCCGGTGGTGTAGATCAGGAACTAACACGATTGCCATACAAACGCATTCAAAGACCCATCTTTCCTTTAGATAAAAACATGCAGGATCCGGATTTGCAAGTGCGCTGGGTAAAAGCGTCCGGAGAGGCAATGCGGGATTGACGGGAATTTTGCAGTAAATTTTTCGATTAATATAAAAAGGGAAGTTGGCGAACCACTTCCCTTTTACTTTTTTTAGATTAAAAGTTGCCGATTATTTGTTATCCGCTTCGTCGTACTTTTTCTGATAGAATTCGGACTTAGCCTTGTCGCCTTTCCTGTCGTAACAGTATGCCAGGTTATTACAAGCCGACTTGTACTCCGATTTTTCCGATAATTTAAGGGTACCCTTATTGCTGTATTCGTTGAATACCACTTCAAATGGAGGAATAGCTTTGTCGCACAAAGACAATACCTGTGCTTTCAATTCGTCTTTTTTCTTCAGATCATCGGGGGTTTTACCTTTGATCTTATTCATGTCGTCTTCAATAAATAATGCCTGGTTAAAGTAATGTTTTGCCAGGTTCAGATTTACTTCCAGCGCATCGGGTTTAATAGCCAACGCTTTTTTATAGAGGGTCTCGATTTTCGCACAACGTTCCGCATAATCTGCCGGTCTGTCTTTTGCGTCGCTAACATGGGTTTCATTAAACAATTCATTAGCGTAATCCACAATCATATCAAACCCGTCCGGATTAGCGGCAATCAGTTCCTCGTATTTAGCGTAGATCGCTTTTTTATCACCCTGGCCTCGCAGATAGTCAAACTGAACCAGGGGCAGATAATCATCTTTGGGAAATAATTCAAGTCCTAACTTCACATATTTCTCCATATTGGTATAATCCTTTTTATCGAGGTAGTATTTTGCGAGGTAGCGGAAACTGGTTACGTGCTCGGGCTTGGCAGCCACTTTGGCATCGGCAAGTTTTTGAAAAAGTGCCACTGCTTCGTCTTCTTTTTTTGCATTCATGGCAGCTAACGCAGAATAATACACTAAGGTAGTATCCAGTTTATACAGTCCCCATCCCTGATCGAAAATATAGGTTCCAATTTCACCCGATTTCTTAAAATTTGCCAGCGCGTCTTCATATTTCTCTGCGTTGTATTGGCTGGCAGCAGCATCAAAATAGCTGCCGTAAATATCATAGATAGGTTTATAGTTGTCTAAAGTTAACAGGGTTGTCGCCTTTGTTTTATCAATCTCCTGGGCTTTCTTAATTGCGTCGAAGGCATCTGCTCTCCCATCGGCTACCAGAGTTTTAAATTGATCGCTGGCTGCAATTGCCCCGTAAATTTTTGCCTTGGTGTACCACACTTCCGCATTCTTTTGATTTTTGGGTGCAGTTAATAAGGCATCAATACCTTCTTTTGCTTTATCCAGTTGATTATCCTTGAGCATGTCTTTCACCTTGTTAAGGTTTTGTGCTGAAAGACCCAATGTCCATCCCGCCATAAAGGCGATGAGCATTATCTTTTTCATCTGCTTATTTTTTATTTGTTTGTTTAAATACGTCCAATAGTATTTCACATCTTATCCAGCCTGATCCGGGGTTTCATCGGTTGAAGGTGCGTCGTTCGGTTGCGCCTGCCCGTCTCCGTTACCATTACTGTTTTCCGATTCATAGCGCGCCAGTTTTGTAATGGCGGCGATGGCATCATCTTCATCTAACCGAATCAGCTTAACGCCCTGTGTAGCTCTCCCCTGCCTGCTCACCTGATCAACCGCCATCCGGATGGTGATTCCGGATTTGCAGGTAATCATCAGGTCTTCCTCTTCCGATACACTCAAAATACCCACCAAAGCTCCGGTTTTTTCCGTAACATTAATGGTTTTTACTCCCTTGCCTCCTCTATTTGTGATCCGATACACTTCTTCGCCCGATTCGTCGGTGATAGCGGTGCGTTTTCCGAATCCTTTTTCACTCACTACTAACACCGTTTTTGAACTGTCGTCTTTTTTGACACAAATCATGCCAACCACTTCATCCTGGGTATCATCCACTTCAATACCGGCAACACCAATAGCGCCCCGTCCGGTAGATCGTACCTTGCTTTCCGGGAACCGGATGGCACGTCCGCTCTTTACCGCCATCATAATTTCATGTGTACCATCCGTCAGCTTCGCTTCCAGCAACTGATCCCCTTCTACGATGGTAATGGCGTTCACTCCGGTTGCACGCGGTCTGCTAAAGTCTTCTAAAATTGTTTTCTTGATAATACCTTTCCGGGTGCAAAGTACGATATAATGATTTTTTACAAATGTCTCATCATCCAGATTCTTTACGGCGATAATTGCGCGTACGCTATCGTCGGTGGGCAGTTGGATAAGGTTTTGGATGGCTCTGCCCTTGCTGGTTTTATCACCTTCGGGTAACTGATGTACTTTTAACCAGAAGCACCTGCCCTTCTCGGTAAAATACAACATAGTAGCGTGGGTTGAAGCTACAAATAAATGTTCAATCCAGTCTTCTTCTTTGGTACGTCCGCCAATGGCGCCCCTTCCTCCCCTGTTTTGCTGACGATACTCCGTAGCCGAGGTTCTTTTAATATATCCCTGGTGCGAAATCGTAATCACTACATCTTCTTCCTCAATCAGATCTTCCAGCCGCATCTCATCAGCAAGATATTGAATTTCGGATTTACGGTTGTCGCCAAATCTGTCTTTTATTTCAATCAATTCGGCCTTAATGATATCATAACGCATACCCTCGTTGGCCAGCAGTTCGGTAAGGTAGGCAATCTGTTTCATTATTTCATCGTACTCTTCTCTGATCTTATCGCGTTCCATACCGGTGAGGCGTTGCAACCTCAGTTCCAGAATAGCTTTTGCCTGTACTTCATCCAACCCCCATCCGGCGGCAATCAGCTCTTCCTTGGCTTTGTCGGGTGTGGGTGAATTACGAATCAACCGGATTACTTCATCAAGATGGTCCAATGCAATCAGGTATCCCTGTAACAGGTGTGCCTTCTTTTGCGCCTCCTTTAATTCAAACTGGGAGCGTCTTACTACCACCTCGTGCCTGAACTCCACGAACTCACTAATCAAATCTTTCAGATTGAGCAGCTTGGGTCTTCCTTTTACAATAGCTACGTTGTTGATGCCATAAGAGGTCTGCAGCTCCGTATGTTTATACAAATGGTTGATCACCACATTTGCAATGGCATCTCTTTTCAGGTCAATTACAATACGGGTACCCTCTTTTTCATTCGACTCGTTGTTAACGTGTGCAATGCCTTCGATAATCTTTTCATTCACCAACTCTCCTATCTTGTTGGTCAGCGAATCACGGCTCACCTGGTAAGGCACTTCGGTGATGATGATCTGTTCCCGACCGCTGGGTTTGGTATCCACATGTAATTTGCCGCGCAGCACTACCCTGCCTCTGCCGGTATGCATGCCGGCGCGTACCCCTTCATAACCATAGATGATACCTCCGGTAGGAAAATCAGGCGCTTTTACATATTTAATCAGTTCATCAATGGAAATTGCCCTGTTGTCTATATAAGCAATACAGCCATCAATCACCTCGCTCAGGTTGTGCGGCATCATATTGGTGGCCATACCAACAGCAATACCGCTCGATCCGTTTACCAGCAACTGTGGAATACGGGTAGGCAGGATGGTAGGCTCTTTTTCTGAATCGTCGAAGTTGGGTTGAAAATCTACCGTATCTTTTTCAATATCGTCGAGCATGTGCTCGGCCAACCGTTGCAGCCTTACTTCGGTGTAACGCATCGCAGCGGGTCCGTCGCCATCCTGGTTACCAAAGTTACCCTGTTTGTCCACCAGCGTGTAGCGCATGCTCCAGTCCTGCGCCATGCGCACCATAGCATCGTACACCGAGCTGTCACCATGAGGATGATACTTACCCAGCACCTCCCCTACCACGCGCGCCGACTTCTTGTACGGTCGGTTGTAATTCAACCCCAGGTCGTTCATGGCGTATAAAATACGACGGTGAACCGGCTTCAAGCCATCGCGCACATCGGGTAAAGCCCTGCCCACAATTACGCTCATGGAGTAATCAATGTAGGCGGTTTTCATTTGCTCCTCAATATTCACCTGGATGATGCGGTCGTTATCGTTCGTTTCCGGTGGGACTAAATTGTCTTCCATATAAAATTTTGCTTCTGATTTCCTTTGCTATTAACGTTTTTTAAAACGCGTGCAAATGTACCACATTTAGCGCGTTATGCAGACAAAACAAATGCTTTCTTGCACCCTTTTTTTCGCTGCTAAAGGTTATGCACATATTGTGAATTACGGATAGACGGCAGGGAAAAAAGGGAATCACACAACCGCCAGATAAAAATTTATTGAAGGAGACTAAATTTATTGGCAGAACAGCTATTATGCGGTACAATTTTTGTATATATTAGCGTGTATTCCTGCTAATGCAATATCTCATGCATGCCTGCTCTGTCAATTTTTACAATTGATTTCCTGCCCTCATTTACAGAGTATCAAAACCAGCCATGTGAAATACCTTGTTGGAATACTAACCGTTGTAATTTATTCTTCCGTTCAGTCCCAATCCTTTCCATACACTTTTCAAACATGGGATGCCGGAAACGGA
>JADZFY010000486.1 GCA_020854215.1 Chitinophagaceae bacterium
AGCAACGAAAATGGAATATTTTTTGTCTGTGTAAATACCAGTGTTTTCAACTATGCGGTTTTTCTGTTTATTAATTTTTCTTGTACTATTCCTGAGGCAGCTTCCGGCGCAACAACCGCCGGGAAGGCCCTCCATCGGTTTAACCCTGAGCGGTGGTGGGGCTAAAGGGCTTGCTCATATCGGAATATTAAAAGCGATAGATTCTGCCGGGCTTAATATTGACTATATAACGGGTACCAGTATGGGCAGTGTGATTGGCGGTTTGTATGCCATTGGTTATTCGGCTGATTCCATTGAGAAGATGGCAAGAAGTATTGACTGGGAATTGCTGTTAAGCAATCAGTCAACGCTTAGAAGTGTGTTTATGGATGAAAAGGACGAATATTCCAGGTACGTGGTGGAACTGCCGTGGGTAAACCATCGTTTCACGCTACCCACAGGGTTACTGGAAGGCCAGGAGTTATGGCTGAAACTGTCGGAATTATTTTTTCCCGTAAGTCATATTAAAAACTTCTCACAATTTAGTATTCCTTTCAAATGTATTGCAACCGATGTGGGAACAGGCGATGCTGTGGTTATGGATAATGGTGAGATCGTTACCGCGGTGCGCTCCAGCATGGCGATACCGTCGTTTTTTACGGCTGTTAAAGTAGATAACAAAAATCTGATTGATGGTGGTATTGTGCGCAACTTTCCGGTGCAGGATGTGAAGAGGATGGGGGCCGATTTTGTGATAGGAAGCAATGTATCCAGCGGATTACTTGCCTCCGACAAAGTGCGCAATGTGATACAGGTACTGTTACAGGTTGCCTTTTTCCGGGAAGCCGAAGATCAGCGTAATGAAGTTCCGCTTTGCAATATCTACGTGAACTACCCGCTGGATGATTATAATATGGGTAGTTTCGGACAGGCAGAAGATATTCTCGAAGCCGGTATCCGTAAAGGAAAGGAAATGTATCCCCTCTTTAGGAAGCTGGCTGATTCTTTAAATGCATTGTACGGGGTTACTCCACTTCGGCAAAACCGGTTGCCGGAAATGCAAAAAGTGAAGATTAGCTCGTTTGAATTGAGTGGATTAAAAAATACATCCATTGAGTTTTTTATCAATACCCTCAATTTGCATACCGAACAATGGTATAGTGCAAAAGATATTTCCAATATGATCCGTCATGCTTTTGGAACCCGCTATTATAACCGCATATTGTATTCGTTACAGGAATTACCCGATGGCACCTATAAAATTATTTTTGACATAGCCGAGAACCCGCTCACCTTTGCCAAGTTGGGGCTGCACTACGACAAGTTCAGCGGCATCAGTGCTATTGTGAATTTTACCAGCCGTAATTTTATAATCCAAAATTCCAGGAGCCTGGTAACGGTAAATATTGGAGATAATTTTCGGGTGAGGGGCGAACATTTGCAGTATATTGGACGACACAAGAATGTTTCTTTTGCTGTGGGTGCACAGTACGATAGATTTAACGTGAATACTTACGACCTGTACCAAACGCAAAAGGCATATCGTGAAACGGGAATGTATAAGCGACAATATTCAACATTGTATGCGAGAACAACTTTCTCTTCTGACAGAAAATTTGCTGCGGGTTTAGGTTTTAAAATGGAGTTTTTTGACTACAAGCCGGTTATTGCCGGTAAAATGGAACTGGATGGAAGCAATCGTTTTCCAACTGCCTTTACCTTTCTGAAGTACAATGTGCTGGATAAGCAGGTTTTCCCAAACAGGGGAGTGAAATTAGATGTTGAGTTTGCACAGGTATTGAAGCAGCATGCCAATATTTCGCTTCGTGAAGACGGGCAACCGGTATCTTCCGAAGAATATGCTATTGCAACGCACCAGTATCCCAGAGCAGCTCTACGCCTGGAATACTACAGCCCAATATCGGATAAGCTTACCTGGTTTGGCAATGTGCAATCGGGCATTAATCTGAACTCCAGTCATAATCTGATGAATGAGTTTTCAATCGGAGGGATAAATCAGCTCTATCATAACCAGATTATTTTTGCCGGATTACCTGAAGCTACCACTTATGCGTCTACGGTAGCTGCCGTAATGGGCGGTGTTCGTTACGAACTTTTATCCAATGCCTACATCATTGGAAGAGCCAACGTACTTTTTACTAACTTTTTAAGCAGGAGTATATTTTTTAATAATCCCGACTTTTTTTCAGGTTATGCCCTTACGTTCGGGTATAATTTTGCGTTAGGTCCCCTTGAGGTTGGTGCGCAATACAGCGATCAGCTCAAAAGAGTCACTTCCTATGTAAGCCTGGGCATCAGCTTTTGAGAGTTTTTACAACAATTTCTGGTAGTCTGCTTCTAAAAACTCTTCTACGTCAGGTATCCAGTATTGTTGAATAAACCGGGTATGGATGGGGTGATTATTATACGCTTCATAATCTTTTTGATCAGCAAACTCCATAGATAGCCCAAAGGAAAATTTATTTTTCTTACTTACTTGCCGAAGTTGCTCAAAACGTTGTACACCGGGAATGTCCTTTAGCATAAGGGTAGCGGCTAAAAACGCTTTTTCTTCAGTTGAACCTTTAGGATGTTTCAGCAAAAAAGAAACGGTATGAATGATCATGTGAAGGGGTATTTAGTATAAACCAATTCATTTAAAATTGGCAATTAAATGAAACGGTGGATTTTTGATGATTAGAAAGATAATCCGCTATTGTGCAGACTGGAGTATTTAGCGTACATCGTAGCTCATCAGCAAATTTAAAAGCAGGGCACCTGTAATAATCAGCAGTCCAAAAAATTCTCTGGTCTTTTCAATATAGGGTTTGGTGGCCTGCATAGTAGCGGCTATATTTTGTGCTTTGTGTTTGAAAATCCAATCCCACACTCCGTCTTTCACAATAAAAAGGATGATGGCATACAACAAATACACGCTCATTGCTCCTATATATATCAACGGATAATAGTATTTAAAAGCTGCCAAACCGCACAATACCGCTGCAAGCATATAAATGCTAACCCAAAGCCACGCATCTTTGTCGTTCAAATTCACCCAGGCAAACCATAAAAACGCAATAAAAAAAATAATATTCAGTATGGATAACAGCATAACAAAAGTTGATTTGGGGTTGACGTAACACTTATTTGTAAATTTACATACAATTTAAGTTTATTAATACTTGCGTAGCTTTACAAATTCATTTTTTTAATGCAGCCGATTAAAGGAGATGTCATGTTACAGTATGAAACCGAAGTCTTAAAGCATTTAATTTCAACAGTAGTCAACAATAATACCACACCGGAAATCCGCTCCTGGTTAGCAGAGAAATCGGTTCCTGCCGATACCGGCCCGTCATTTAGTATTGCCTTTGTTTCCCTGCCGCGTAAAACCGGAAAAGCAACGGTACAGTTAACGGCCGAACAGGTGAATGCAATACGTAATGCCGGTTGCGGAGCAGCCATTTCCAACTGGACGGTTGACCGCCTATGCAGAGTATGGCTTTTGGCGAACAGCAATCATCCCAAAGAAGAGAAGTATGTTCAGCAGATTGAAAATTTGTTCTTAACGGCCGAAGTGAATGAACTGGTTGCGTTATATTCAGCGCTTCCCGTGTTATCCTACCCGGAGCGTTGGGTTAAACGCTGCGCTGAAGGAGTTCGCAGTAATAT
>JADZFY010000487.1 GCA_020854215.1 Chitinophagaceae bacterium
GAATGGGCTAAACGTTTTAATGAAAAAAAAGTAGTGGATGAATATTACAAGAACGACTGGAATACACTCTTTCCTATTGAAACCTATACCCTGAGCACCGCCGATGATAAAGCTTATGAAAATACCTCTAACGGTGAAGCTAAGCCCGTTTTTCCGCGCAACCTGAAACAATTTATCGGAAAGAACTATGGCGCGGTTCGCACTACTCCATACGGTAATACCCTCACTTTTGATTTTGCAAAGGCAGCCATTGAAGGTTACAATTTGGGTGGAGGAAAAGTGACCGACTTCTTAGCCGTGAGCTTTTCCAGTCCTGATGCTATTGGGCATACGTATGGGCCCAATTCAATTGAAATCGAGGACAACTATCTGCGGTTAGACCGGGAGTTGGCAGCCTTCTTTTCCTATTTGGATAAGCGTTTTGGTAAGGGCAATTATTTGTATTTCATTACCGCAGATCATGGTGTATCCGAGTCTCCGGGATTTTACCTGGAAAATAAAATGCCTTCCGGTGCTATTGAAGACAAGCATTTTTCAAAAGCAGTTAATGATGGGCTGAGTGAAAAATATGGTGTGGAAAAGCCGGTGCTTTCATTCGCCAATTATCAATTGTATATGAATTGGGAGGTATTTGATAAAAAGGGAATAAATCGCGCCGATGTAGGAAGAACGATAAAGCAAATCTTATTGAAAGCACCTGGCATCGCCAACGTGCTGGAAAGTGAAGCGCTGGGTACGGCGCCTGTGCCGGATCACATAAAAAATATGCTGATTAAGGGGTACAATGTAAAGCGCAGCGGCGACTTTGTGGTTATTCCTCAACCTACCTGGAAAGGTGGAAACATAAAGGGAGCAACCCACGGAACCTGGTATCCTTATGATGCACATATTCCCCTGGTGTGGATGGGCTGGAAGATAAAACCCGGCTATACCAACAGGGTAACCGGAATGACGGATATAGCACCCACTGTTGCTGCACTGCTGCATATTCAAATGCCCAGTGGAGCAATAGGCGAGCCCATTACCGAAGTAACCGGCGGAAGGTAATCGTTGTATGAAATTATGAATCTGAAAGTCCGAGGAATGCATTTCAAATGTTGAAATCAGACTTCGGACTTTTTTATTGACATTTCAGATTTGATATTTTTCCGCTCAACCGTTTGCCTGGTGCTCTTTATTTGTTTTTTGGGGCATTTTGTTTCGCCTGATTTTATTGTAATTATTTTCGAAAACCATGTTGTATAAACGCATATTCTTATCGCTCAGCATTGCATTCGTTACGGTATTTGCCGTTGCGCAATCCAATTTAGATAGTATCCTGTATGATTTTCATCATCGCCCCGACCGTGTTTTAGTAGCTGCCCACAGGGCAGAGCACCCCGGATTTCCGGAAAATTCTATTGTTGCAATGAAAGAAGCCATCCGGCTGGGTGTTGACATCATTGAAACCGATATCCGTGAAACGAAAGACGGCGTGCTGATTATCATGCACGATAAAACGATTGACCGCACTACCACAGGAAAAGGATTAGTGGCCGAAAAGACTTTTGCTGAATTACAGGAGCTGTTTCTTCTACGAGATGGTAAACCTACTTCAGAAAAAATTCCAACTTTTAAGGAGGTGCTGGAATTGGTAAGAGGTAAAGTGATGCTGGATATTGACTATAAGGCTGAGGGAAAACGAGCCGCACGCACCGCCGCAAAGTTGTTGAGAAAAACAAAAATGGAAAAGCAGGCTTTGTTTTTTCTTTATGATTATAAAGACGCACCTTCGCTCCGCAGGCTAAATAAACGGATTCAGTTTATGATGCGGGCATACAACAGGGAAGATGTGGAAGGGATATTTAAACAGGGCATTGCTGTGCCTGTAATTCATGCCGATAGTAAATTCTATACCGATTCGCTGATGGGGGTAATACGGGGTAAAGGCATAAGATTGTGGATGAATGCACTCGGCGCCTATGATAAAATGGAGATGGAAAAAAAGGATAGTGGCTTTGATGCCTTGCTGCAATTGAAATATACAAACATCATACAAACAGATTTGTACGGGCGTTTGATCGGGTATTTGAGAGAAAGAAAACTGCACCGGTAAATCTGGAAACCTGCCTTCCGGTAGTCAGGTGGAAAAAGCGACCAAGCGGAAACCTCCTGAAAAGCAGAGAACGCCACACTTCAATGCTCCCTATCTGCAACCGAATGTGAAAATTCCGTGAAGGCTGGCCGTATGAAAGTCGCGCCACACCCGGTTTATTTCCGAATCTTCGTTTGCAGCAGTCATTCCGCAATATGGAAACAGTTCGTCAACGGAATGGCGTGCCTGTTGAACGATGTTGCGGCAAACCTGCTTCAGCGTTTCTATGTCTTTTGGGTTCCATTGTTTGTCGTGGTTTGCATTTTGCCAGGCTTTATCGAGGGCATGATAAAACCTGAGTTGTGTACCCTCAAGTTTACTACGGGTTCTGCCCAATAAATCCAGCATTTCGCAGGTTTCGGTGATCGCATACGCGTGACGTTTGATCCGATCTTCGTATAGTCTTTTACATTCTTCAATAAAATGCGCGGCTATTCCTGAAAAATTTGCTGCCAGGGTAATTTCTGCAAACGACTGAAAAGGAATTTGGAAAATCAGGTCGGGCAGTACAGCCTGGTTAGGATGAATAATAAAACTTCTGCTAAACGGTAGTTCCAGCGCTTTGACGCTAAAAGAATGACTGGCGGTAGCCTTCATTCCTATCGTATTCCAGTTGTGCCGGATCTCAACTTCGTCCCTGATGAAAATAAATGCTTTTAACACAGGGGTGTTATCCTCCGTCAGCAGCGGTTCGCCATCTTTTTCAATGATGCAGTTCGCCGAAAAGACAGTAGCATGGGGGGCTCCCGTTGCGTATTTCCAATCGCCCTTTACAATATAGCCGTTTTTTGTAATCGAGGCTTTACCCGTTGCAGCACCACTGCCGGCAATGCATACCTGTTTGTTGGACCATAGGGATGCGCATAACGTTTTGTCTAAAAAACCCGCAAACCAGTTAGCACCACTGCAAAGGGTAACTGTCCATCCGAAGCTGGCATCTGCCCTTGCTAATATTTCCAGGAGCCGAATAGCAACAGGCAGCGGCGTCTCCAATCCTCCTAATTCCGAGGGGATATAGAGATTAAACCAATTGTGATCATAAATGAGTTGGATCTGTTGGGGGGTTAATTCACCCGCCAGTTCAGCATCTGCAGCGTGCTGTTTGATAAGGTTTGTTACTTTCGTTGCAGCAATCAACGAAGGATGGTTATTTGTCATCGTTTGAAGAAATTCAAAAGTATAGAAACTAAACAGGATGATAAAAAAATCTTAAATTGAAATAAAATGATTCCTGCATGAAAAAATATTTTTTGATCTTATTGCTTTTGGGGGGTACAAGTGCCGGTGTAACTGCACAAAATTTGTATGGCCAGATTTCATCCCGCGCAACAAGCATATTACCAGAGATGATTCAATGGCGCAGATACCTGCATGAACACCCGGAACTGTCAAACCGGGAAGTTAAAACCGCAGAATATGTTGCTGCCTACTTAAAAAAGCTTGGGCTGGAAGTACAAACAGGTATCGCCAAAACCGGCGTGGTGGCTATTTTAAAAGGAGGAAAGCCTGGTCCGGTGATTGCGCTTAGGGCGGACATGGATGGACTGCCGGTGAAGGAGCGGGTTAATGTTCCCTTTGCTTCGAAAGCGGAAGGAGAATACCTCGGAGAAAAAGTTCCGGTTATGCATGCCTGTGGCCACGATACCCATATGGCAATTTTAATGGGTACGGCTTCGGTGCTCAGTAAAATGAAAGCGGATATTTTTGGTACGGTTAAATTTATTTTTCAGCCGGCCGAGGAAGGTTCTCCGGGTGATGAGGAAGGTGGTGCGCCATTAATGATAAAGGAAGGCGTTATGGACAATCCTAAAGTGGATGTGGTGTTTGGATTGCATATCAACTCTGCCACACCTATTGGAGAAATAAGATACAAATCCGGAGCAGAAATGGCTGCAAGCGACTGGTTTACGATAAAAGTTAAAGGCAAACAATCGCATGGCTCACAGCCCTGGGCAGGTGTTGACCCTATTGTGATTGCGGCACAGATTATAGACGGCTTGCAAACCATCGTCAGTCGTCAGCAAAATCTTACAAAAGCTCCGGTGGTAATTACCGTGGGTAAAATACACAGCGGGGTTAGGAGTAATATCATTCCGGAAGAGCTGGTGATGGAAGGAACAATAAGAACGCTGGATGAACAAATGCATAAAGATGTTCACGAACGGATACGCAATACGGCTACACATATTGCCGCTGCGGGAGGAGCCTCAGTAGAAGTAGAGATTACTAACAAGACGAAGGTAACGTATAATGACCCTGCATTGGTGAAACAAATGCTCCCGTCTTTGGAAGCCGCGGCAGGAAAGGAAAACGTAGCGGAAACGGAATGGACTACCGGTGCCGAAGATTTTTCTTTTTACGGCGACAAAGCACCGGCTTTCTTTTTCTTTTTGGGGGGAATGCCTGCAGGGCAGGATCCGAAGATGGCCCCACCGCACCACACTCCGGATTTTTATGTAGATGATAGCCGGCTGGATACCGGCGTGAAGGCATTTTGTAACATAGTGATGGATTACGGAAGATTAAAGCGTAAGTAATTTGTTTTGATTCGGTACAAAATCAACCAACATAAACATTGATATATAACATAACCAATGTTCTCCCTGTTTTCGCCGCTGTTTTTTGGGTTATCTTTGCAAAATAAAAAATATTGCAGCATGAGAGTAGAACAGATATATACCGGATGTTTGGCACAGGGTGCGTATTATATTGAAAGCGATGGTGAAGTAGCGATTATAGATCCACTGCGTGAAGTAAAACCCTATATCCGCAAGGCAGAGGCCCATAAGTCCAGAATAAAATATGTTTTTGAAACCCATTTTCATGCAGATTTTGTTTCCGGTCATATTGATCTTGCAAATAAAACAGGTGCTAAAATCGTGTATGGTCCTACCGCCCGGCCCGAATTTGATGCGCATATCGCCCGCGACGGGGAAACTTTTTCCATTGGCAAAGCCACGATTAAAGTAATACATACTCCGGGGCATACAATGGAGAGTGCCTGTTACCTGCTGATGGACGAAAATGGAGATCCAAAAGCACTGTTCACCGGTGATACACTATTTATTGGTGACGTGGGGCGTCCTGATCTTGCGCAAAAAATCAATAAAGAACTTACACAGGAAAAGCTGGCGGGATATTTATACGACTCCCTGCAACAAAAAATTCTTCCCTTACCTGATCATATTGTCATCTATCCGGCGCACGGTGCCGGATCGGCCTGTGGTAAAAACATGAGTTCGGAAACCACAGACACTTTGGGCAATCAAAAGAAATATAACTATGCCCTGCAGCCGATGAGTAAAGAGGAATTTATTAAAGCGGTTACTGAAGGGTTAACGCCACCACCTGCCTATTTTCCCAATAACGTAATGATGAATGTGCAGGGGTACGAAAGTATTGATAAGGTACTGAAGCACGGTACGCAAGCATTGAGTCCGGAAGCATTTGAGGCAGCGGCTAATGATACCGGCGCCCTAATGCTGGATACCCGTTCGCCGCAGGATTTTGCGCGGTCGTTTATTCCTAATGCGGTAAATATTGGAATAGACGGAAACTTCGCTCCCTGGGTTGGTGCACTTATCACGGATATCAGGCAACCCATATTGCTAATAACCGACGACGGCCGTGAAGAAGAAGTGGTAACCCGTCTGGCAAGAGTAGGTTATGATAATGCCATTGGCTATCTTAAAGGTGGTATTGTGGCCTGGCAAAATGCAGGAAAGGAAACCGATACCATTGAGCGAATTGATGCGGACGAACTGGCGCTGCGGTTGCAGGAAAATCCCCAACTGGAGATTATTGACGTACGGCGGGAAGATGAGTTTAATGCCGGACATATACCAGGCGCAAAGAATCTGATATTAGATTATATTAATGATCATATTGGTGAGGTGGAAAAACAAAAAACGGCATACGTGCATTGTGCCGGTGGTTACCGGAGTATGATCTTTACGTCTATATTGCGTTCGCGGGGTTACCGTAGCCTAATAGATGTAACGGGTGGTTTTAAATCAATAGCTGCGTCGGGAAAATTCAGTATAACAGACCCCATTTCTCCTGCCGCAGTAAAGTAGTATATCATACCGCCAACGGTTAGGCGATGCTGTGTGCGGGTAGAAATTGAATTACAATTCTTTCAATATCCCAAATTTTTTTTGGAATGTGGGAGAATGCTGATAGAGCATCTGGATAAAGGACGCGCCGTAGCGGGCGTAATACGGCAAAACGTTCGCTACTCGTTCCTGGAGGGTATGACGGGGAAACAATACCGATTTAATGCTTTTTAACTGAGTGCTTTGTTCCGTGAATCTTCTTTTTTCTGCCCGCAGCATTTTCTTTTCCAGGTTTTTTAATTGTGTTGAGGCTTTGGTTTCCAGCGCCTTCACGTGACGGCTTAGCGTTGGATCAACAACCTGGGCCACCGTTTTAATATGTGTGTATAAATTTTCGAGTGTCGTTAATTCTTTTTGGAGAGTTAATTGCCGATGGCTTCCCGCCTGAACAATACGATTGAGTAGCATGCTTTCATCCTCAAATAAATCTGCTGCATTTAATTTTAGTTTTTGGATATTTTTTTCTGATTTTGTATCAACCAGTAAAAAGGAGTTGCGCAAAATCAATACCGGAAAGGGTACCTGGTAATGATCGAACAAATCCTTTAATTCGAGCCAATAGGCGATTTCGGAACCTCCGCCGACAAATGCTACATTGGGCAAAATGGTTTCCTGAAACAAGCCGCGCAACACCACATTAGGACTGAATCTTTCCGGATGCGTATTTAGTTCTTTAAGTAATGCTGCTGAAGAAAATGTGATATCGGTATTGTTCACACTAAATCCGGATTCCGTTTTTATGATTCTTTCCCTTAAGGCATCTTTCAGATAAAACAGGTTGATGTCACGGGGATTCACCTGAACGTGGTGGGAGCCGGCAAGCTTATACGCCGTTTGCTGAACAATACTTGCAGGTACCTGTCTGAACAGATCATCTTCAAAAACCGGCGTCATCGCTTTTTTGAAATGGGTGTTATCCGCGATTAACACTAACAATCCATACGATGCAAACAGGCTGTTTACAAATTTCAATGTGGCTTCCTGAATGGTTGAAGACTGACCGTAGCTGCTTTTCAGCAAAGAGATCAATTGTTGTCCGTATGGTAAAACGCCCAGTTCGCCACCGATGCGATCAATAAGGCTGTCCATCCCTTTGGACTGCATACGGCCAACGGCACCGGTTTGGCTGGTTTCCCAAACTAACTTATCCTGTCCGAGATAGATATGGTTCAACTCCTCAAGGTCATTGTCCTCGCTGCCCATATAATATACCGGAACAAAATAGTTTTCAGGAAATGCCTCGTTGAGTTCGTTGACCAGCTTAATGACGTGAACAATCTTGTAAATAAAATAAAGGTAGCCGGTAAATAAATTGGGCTGGTGGGCGGTACATACGGTGAAGGTATTAGGCGAGGCTAATTTCCCGATATTGAAATTCACGGTATCCGAAACGGGTAATGAAGCATATTGGGCTTTCAACACCGAAACCAGGGTAGCACGATCTGTATGGTGTCCCTTTTTTGCCGCAATAGCATTCGCTATTCCATCCAGATTAGCGGAATGACGATAAAAAGACTGTAGGGAAGGATGCTCATGCAAATAGTCAATCGCAAGCGCAGAAAAAGCATGGGTGCTGTCGTAACTAATCCATTCAGACGTAAAATTCATATCATGCAGGATAAAATATGGAGCAAATTAAATAATTGACTCTAATAGATTTAGAATTTACATTTTTATTAGGAAACAGCGGCCGGAAATTTATGACTGATATAAAAAGCAACAACCTCCGGAGAAGGGAGGTTGCTACCTGAAGTTGATTGACACTAACCCACCATATATGTTGAATAGCTTACCTCGGGAGAGGTACACTGTATGGGTTCAATTTTTAAAAGCAATGTGGCAGAAGATGATGAAATCTATAGCCTCTTTACCTTTTCGCATTTTGTTGAAATAAAGATAAGGCTATTTTTACCGGTTATCAATACCGTAAACTGGGTATTAAATGTTAATATTTTTTATCATAAAGATGGGAATGGTTTCTTGTAAAAAACTTAAAATCAAACAATTACATATGTTTGTAAGGGTTTTCATAGAGTGGATAACGGTAAAAACACGTATTAACTCAAAGTTGTTCGGTGTTTACCAAGCTACAGTATTCCCCCTGTAATACCTTGCTCCAATCCACGTAATTCTGCCAGCCCGCGTAAACGGCCTATAGCAGAGTAACCCGGCACAGTTGTTTTGTTCAGGTCGTCCAGCATTTGGTGGCCGTGGTCGGGCCGGAAGGGGATACGTTGTTCGCTTTTTTGCTGAATGGCACTCAGTTCCTTCATAACGGCGTACATATCCACATTTCCGTTCAGATGGTCTGATTCAAAAAAATTACCTTCGGCGTCCCTTGCTACATTTCGTAAATGGGCAAAATGGATGCGCGTATTCAACTCTTGTATCATGACCGGCAGATCGTTTTTGGAACTGGCACCGAGAGATCCGGTACAAAAGCATATACCGTTTGCCGGTACATCAGAGAAGCCAATAATATCCAGCAGGTCCTGGCGGGAGCATACAATGCGGGGTAACCCTAGAATATCAAAGGGCGGGTCATCCGGATGAATCGCTAATTGCATGCCCAGCTCTGATGCTACGGGGGCTACCTGTTGTAGAAAATGAGCAAGATTGCTTTTGAGCGCGGCATGATCAATGTACTTATACTTTTCTAATTCGTTTTTAATTCCGGTGGTGGTGCGTTTTTCTTCACCGGGGATACCGTATAAGATAGTGTTGACCAGATTTTCTTTTTCCGTAGTGTTATAGCTGTTGTTTTTCAGGAAAGCCTTTTCTACGATGGCAGACGAATAGGAGAGATGGGCGTCGTTTCTTTGCAGGATGTGGATGTCGAATAAGGCCAGATCACTCCAGTTAAAATACAATGCACGGGATCCGTTGGGGAGAGTATGATTGATCTCCGTTCTTGTCCAGTCGTTTACCGGCATGAAATTATAGGTTACAATCTTTATTCCGCAGGCAGCGAGGTTAGCAAGCGATTGTTTATATTTTTCTATCAATGTGGCATAGTTTCCGCTGCGTGTTTTGATGTTTTCGTGAACCGTAAGGCTTTCTACCACACTCCATTCAAAGCCTCCTGCTTGCAATTCGTCTTTTCTAATGTTGATTGCATCTTTCGTCCATACCTCCCCGTGAGGGACATGATGCAGGGCGGTAACAATTCCCTGAGCGCCTGCCTGTTTAATATCGCTCAATGAAACAGGATCATTGGGGCCGAACCAGCGCCAGGTTTGTAATAATCGTTTTGGTTTCATACCTACAAAAATTGGATCGCAAAGTATATTAAAAAAATCCGGAAACCATACAATGAGGGTGGCTTTCTGTAATCTGCGTCGTCCGGGGAATGATCAGATACGATTTTGCCTTATATTTTTTATTTCAACTATTCGCAGTGGCAATGGATCCTGTTCAATAGCAGCATATAATGCAACGATCATTTGCCGGATGGTTACCAGTGCAAAGGCTCTTGTCTTTGCCCTTAGTCCGGGAATCAACTCGGCTGCGGCATACAACGGTAAGAGCAACGCCGGCCACCAATGTCCGGGTCCTAATACATACCAGGGGCGCAGGAAACAACAGTTAAATCCTTTGCTTTTGCAATATTGTTCCCCTTCGCGTCTGCAACGCTGATAAGCTTCCATGAATTGAGTAGGAGTCATTGCTACGCTCACGTACACAAAATTATATATACACCTCTCGCAAAAACCTTGTAAACAGCTATTTATAAATGAGAAACTACCAATCAGTGGCTCTTTTGAATTTTAATGTTGTAAAACGGAAAGACTGAAAAGGATTGTAAATAAGTGAAGGCTGCTTTGCGAACTTTGCGCAAAGCTTTGCGCTCTTCGCGGTTAAAACATCTTACAATAACCGCAA
>JADZFY010000488.1 GCA_020854215.1 Chitinophagaceae bacterium
CTGAAAAATGAATGAGTGAAGCCGTTACGGTTTCAAACTGAAAATATAAAATCAGTAAGATGGCAAGTAAGCTGATTGGAATAACAAGCATCAGCCGTTTGGTGGCATGTTCCTGTTGCTCGTAGTTGCCGGCAAATTTGTAGCTCACACCTTTGGGCAATTTTAATTCACCCGAAGCTAATTTTCCTTTCAATATTTTATCTGCTTCGTGTACTACGTCCACCTCCGCTTTTCCACTGATTTTGTCAAAAATTACATATCCGATTAAAAAGGTGTTTTCGCTTTGTATCATCTGAGCTCCTTTTGCATACCCTATATGAGCTACTTCTTCCAGAGGTATCTGCGTTCCCGTTGCGGTAGGAATTATTATTTTTTTCAATGCCTCGGGATGGTCTCTCAGTTCTCGTGGATAACGAAGCCTTACCGGAAAACGTTCCCGACCTTCTACGGTAGTGGTTAATGTCATTCCGCCAACAGCCGAACTTATCACTTCCTGTAAATCTTCTACTGTGATGCCGTATCTCGCCATTTTATTTCTGTCCAAATGAATCTCCACATAAGGTGCACCGATAGCACGATCATAAAACACAGTAGATGGGATAACAGATGGAACTCCTTTTAGAGCCGTTTCCAATTCTTTTCCGGCAGTTGCAATAGACTCCAAATCTGGTCCTGAAATTTTCAACCCCATGGGTGCACGCATTCCTGTAGCAAGCATAACTAATCTTGCTTCTATGGGTTGAAGTTTGGGAGCAGAAGTCATCCCCGGTAAATGCGATGCGTTGACGATTGCCTGCCATATATCGTCAGTTTTCTTTATTTCAGGTCGCCATTGTCTGAAAAATTTGCCGTTTTTATCCGTTATTAAACTGTCTTTGGGAATTTTTCTGAACCCGCTTTCAGGATTGTATGTTTGACCCCCGATTAATTCATATTCTCCTTTTTTATTTACCTGAAATCGCTCCCGGTGTCCTTCTTCATTTAAAATGTATTCCGGAATGTAGTTGATGGTATTTTCAAACATTTGTGTGGGAGCGGGGTCTAATGCAGAATTTACACGTCCCCATTTTCCAACCGTAAGTTCTACCTCGGGAATATTTTGAATACGCCTGTCCAAAGTTTGAATATATTGCAGATTCTGTTGAACACCTGTATGGGGCATAGTTGTGGGCATCAGCAGAAAAGAACCTTCGTTTAAACTCGGCATAAATTCCTGTCCCATACCGGGAAACATTTTGGTTGACTTTTGCCAAAAACCAGTCTCCTTAAAACTTTTCCAGCCGACACTTTCAAAACCTTTGGCTACAAAACCAAAAGTTTTGTCCGTTCCCTGCCAGGCAAGCATACCCCATAGCAAGGTCAGGATTGGAATTGCCATAAATTTCCAACGGTGGGTCAATGCCCATCTCAATATCTTTTCATAATAAATAACCAAAATCCACAGAAGCCCAAGCACAAAAGCAATTGCTATAAATACAAATACAAAATTTGTGGATAATTTCGCCTGAGTACCCAATGGTAGCCATTCTTCGGAAAGATAGGAGAGAACTACTACCAGTGTAATGGCAATATTGACGTAATTGGCAATTCGTTCTCCTTTCCACTGGCTGATGAAAAGATTATTTAATCCGATAAGCGTCAAAGCTACCGATGCAAAAATTCCGCTGTAAATCCACAAAGCAATGCCTGAAACCACTAAGATATAATTCATTATCCTTCTTAGTTTTTTCCGTTCAATTTTTATTGAAAACACATAGTAGGCAATTGTTGGTATCACTATCAATCCTAAAATGAATGCAGATGTGATGGCAAAAGTTTTGGTAAATGCCAATGGACGAAATAGTTTACCTTCCTGTGCTTCCATAGCAAATACAGGCAAAAAGCTGACAATGGTGGTGAGCATGGCAGTAGTGATGGCACCCGATACTTCAGAAACGGCTTTTGAGATTAAATTTACAAATGCCTTTCCTTTGCTTTCAATACCTTGTTTCCGTTCTTCTTCCATGTAGCGGATAATGCTTTCCACAAAGACAACCCCCACATCAACCATAACTCCGATAGCGATGGCAATACCCGAAAGGGCTACAATATTGGCTTCTACTCCAAGATATTTCATAAATATAAAGGTTGCCAAAACGCCAAGTGGCAGAATGCTGGAAATGATTAAGGAAGCTCTGAGATTGAATACCAATACGATAACCACAATAATGGAAATCAGTATTTCGTGTGCCAATGCTGACTCTAGTGTGCCAATAGTTTCGTGAATTAATCCAGAACGGTCATAAAAAGGTACTACGGTAACTTTGGATATGGAACCGTCCGATAATGTTTTTTGCGGAAGCCCGGCTTCCATCTCAGCTATTTTTGCTTTTACATTGTTAATTACCTCCAGCGGATTTGCACCAAAACGGGCAACAACAACGCCACCAACAGCTTCCACGCCTTCTTTATCCAATCCCCCTCTGCGTGGAGCAGGTCCCAGATTGACAAAAGCTACATCTTTGATTTTGACCGGAATATTATTCCTTACCGTTACTACGGCATTTTCCAGGTCTTCTACCGTTTTTATATAGCCCAATCCACGCACTAAATATTCAACCTTGTTTACCTCAATTGTTTCAGCACCGATGTCCAGATTGCTTTTTTGGATGGCGGTCATTACATCCATAATTGTCAGGTTGTATGCACGCAGTGCATCGGGATTGATGTCCACCTGATATTCTTTGATAAAACCACCGATAGAAGCAACTTCCGATACGCCTTCAGCAGACGAAAGGCTGTACTTGGCGTAGAAATCCTGAATGGTTCTTAGTTCATCGGGATCCCATCCTCCGGTTGGCTTGCCTGTTTTTGGGTTTCTGCCCTCTAAAGTGTACCAAAATACTTGTCCAAGTGCAGTTGCATCAGGGCCCAAGGTGGGTGTTACACCAGTTGGTAAAGTTCCTGCCGGAAGGGAATTGAGTTTTTCAAGAATACGGGAACGGCTCCAATAAAATTCTACATTTTCTTCAAAGATGATATAGATAAAGGACATCCCGAACATAGAGGTGCTCCTTATCGTTTTCACTCCGGGCATGCCCAAAAGTGAAGTGGTAAGCGGGTAGGTTATTTGCTCCTGAATATCTTTTGGCGACCTGCCCATCCATTCAGTGGCAACAATCTGTTGATTATCCCCAAGATTGGGAATGGCATCAACAGGGACAGGGTTATTGGGCAACAGATTTTGGTGCCAGTTAAAAGGTGCAGTTACCAAACCCCATATCAGCACGGTGAGTAACAATAACAGGGTAACAACCCTGTTATTTAGAAAGTAATTAATGAATTTGTTCAGCATAACATTCACATTTATTTGATGTTGCCGGGGTTACGGCTTAAATTCTTTTACCACTTCCCCACAGGTCAGCATATCTTTACCGAAATAAGGGTTTTTAACTTCTTTGCTGTCGCTTATCCAATCTGCTCCCTTTTCATTACTTGCCATCGGACAATGAATTTGATACAGCTTTTGGGGCGCACCCAAAAGAGTAATCAGGTCTAATACATCTTTACTTAAAAACTCCAGATGCTCTCTTTGGTGGTCAATTTTACCTGCATTGTCTCGAATATGTTCTGCGTTTTCTTTTACATCAGCAGATAATTCCATAAACTGTTTCATTTTGTTGGCAGCAATGCTATTCATATCCACATTTTCCAAGCCGGAGAGAAGGCTTTCTCCAGCTTCTGCGGCACCTTTGCTGTTATCGGCTGCAAGTGCATTGTTCAATGCCAGATAGCCTGATAAAATTGGTGCAATACCATCTTTTCTGACTTCTGTCTTTTCAGATATTACACTTATTGTATCAACGGTTGAATTATCCTTATTTGAAGAATTATTGCACGAAACGACTGTAGCTACTATAAGAACCAATGCTATAATTTGAATTTTAATATTTTTCATTTTTCTAAATTTTTAATGTTGTTTAATTTTATTTAATTTTAAAAGTGTGGCATTAAATGCCACTATAATAGTGCTTA
>JADZFY010000489.1 GCA_020854215.1 Chitinophagaceae bacterium
ATGTGCTAACAAGGCAAATACCAATATGAATCAGGATCAGCAAATTACCGAAGAGCTTAGGCAAATTACACGGTTGCTGCGCGATAGCAGTTATGCGCTGGATTTTGCTAAAAGCCAGGATGCCGCATATTATGAGACGCAGGGTCAAACTGTTCCGGATTTTATGCCTGAAAGTCAGCAACAGGCCGCGGTTAAAAAAGGTATAAAAAATGAAAAAATAGCTACAAATATTGCTGCCTTTTATGCTTTGGAATGTGGACTGGGTGTGTTAATGGACTGGTATGGTGGAACACCCGTAGAATGGATGAATAAAATAAAAGCGCGCCAGCTGGACTCCGCACAGGTACTGTTGTTGAATGGCTTTGCCAATGCTACCTGGAAGGCCGGACAACCCTTTCGGGATTTGAACCGGATTGCCAGAGACAACTTTGTTTCGTCTGTGTTTTTATCGGCGGCTGATGTTAAAAAAGATGAAGATCAGATTGCCGCCGCTGCGGGTAAGCTCCTGGAGGCAATGCAGGAGGTAAAGGACTCCTCCGGCACAGTACAGTTGCAGAAACTTAAAACATTGCTGCAGGACGAGTCTTTTGCCCTCGAGATGGCCCGGCACATAGAGGCCGCCTACTATACCGCACAACAACAGGAAGTGCCCGTTTTTTTGAATCCCGGCGATGATACCGCCACCCTTAGTAAAAATGCACAACATGAAAAGATAGCTACCGGCATTGCGGGGTTTTACGCGCTGGAATGCGGATTAAGTTACCTCGCATCGGTGCAGCACAAATTGCCGTCTGCCGTATTACAATCTATAGTAAACGACAGTATTGACCCGAAAGAGAAAATATTGTTTGAACGCTTTGCTAATGCCACCTGGAAGGCCGGCCAGCCTTTCCGGGATTTAGACAGAATTAAAAGAACTGTGTTTGTTCCATTTGATCTGCTTTCAAAGGAAGAACAGGATAAGGACTGGATACAAATTAAAGCTGCTGCAACAAAGTTGCTGCAATCACTATAGGAAATCCGCAGGTGCATATCAATTTATCGTCCGTTGGTAGAGTAGTTCACGGATAGTATGGCATTGCAACGTTTTAACGTCTATCCACGAAAAGAGAGGCATCATAAAATACCGCTATAGAGGTATTGCAGATTTCATTAAATACGTTTACATTAGGGCAATATTCTAAGAAGATAACCACCTCCACGCCCAAACGAATTCGTTTTGCTTCAATCAGCTTCAGATTTTTTACCCTGAGAGATTGGTCCGTTACAGTCAGAAAATTCTGTGGTCTTTACCTATTCAACGCATAGTTTATGTTCAATAATGTAGCATTAGACGTAGTAATCGGGTTGGTTTTTATTTACCTGCTGTATAGCCTGCTGGCAACCGTATTGTCGGAAATATTTGCCACAGCCTTTAAGTTAAAAGCGCTTAACCTCCGGGAAGCCATCGGTCGTATGCTGGAAGATATTGATATACCCGGCTCCGATGTAACGGGAACCACTACCCCGAAACGAAACCGGATGATGGATTCCTTAAAATTTGCAGGTAAAGCCAAAGGGAGTTTCCTGGATGCATTTTACGCACATCCTAAAATCGTAAAACTGGGCAGCAGTGGCGTATTCGGTACGCCATCTTCCTATAAGCCGTCTGCTTTTTCCGATACCATTTTTTCATTATTGGAAATTGACGGCAAGGTGGATAAATCCATTTTGGACGATCCTCAACTTACCGCATTTAAGAAGGCCTTTGCACCTGCAACCGCCCGGTTTGTAAAAGGTCTTTGGGACAACTCGTTTGGAGATTTCGCCAGCTTCCGGTGGAAACTTGAAGATTGGTTCAACCAAACTATGGAACAAAGCATTGAATGGTATAAACGTAAAATACGGGTAATAACCCTTTGTTTGGGTTTTTTAATGGCCTGGTTTTTTAATGCCGATACTTTTAAGATGGTGAAGACGCTTTCCACCGATGATAAGGCGCGGGAGCAAATGGTGCAAATGGCAACGGCGTATATTGAAAAGGGACAGGGAACGGGCTCACAACAAAAGGAGAACAATCCTGAACTCAATAAAGCGATATCAACACGGGCTGCACAAATAAATGCCATTGATTCAGTATTACAAAAAAACAGCGCCGGCACTAATAAAGATTCGCTTGAAAAAAATAAAAGGGAACTGATCAGTCAAATTACTCAATTAAAAGGGAACAACAGTTTGGATTCGCTTATGGTTATAAAAAAGCAACTGGAGCAGGATATTGCCAACGCTAACGCAGTAATGGGTATTGGCGCATGGCCTGCGGATAGTGTTACGGTACGCTACGACAGTACCCTTAAAAAACTGATCTACGTTCCGCAGATTGACCCGGGCGGTTTGAATAGCTGTGATAGTAAAATCCGGAACGGAACGATTTTTTTAAGTACGGGTAAAAAATGGAGTTATTTTTTGAGCCTCCTGGCAAGTAATTTTTTAGGTTTTTTACTTACAGCATTTGCTATTTCCTTAGGTGCGCCGTTTTGGTTCGATCTGCTCAACAAATTAATCAGCTTGCGCACAGCAGTAAAGGAAAACACGAAAACAAAGGGAGCAGTAGCAACGGATAATATCTCCCCAAATGAAAGAGTGGGATAATGAAAGCGCTTGTTACCAAATATTTGAATATTAGAACAGGGGTGCCTGCGGTGGAACCGGACAATAATCCTAACAACCTGTTTTATACGCCGGGGGAAACCATAGATATTGCTGAACCCTGTTTTGGAGAAACACACCGGGGAAACAGTATCTGGTATAAGTTGACGGATGCCAGTTATGTATGGAGTGGGGGAGTGGAGAATGGCAGACCGCTTTTCTCAC
>JADZFY010000490.1 GCA_020854215.1 Chitinophagaceae bacterium
GAAGGGTGCACCATAAAGTGTTTGCCTATTTGTTGCGACAAAGACAGGAACGGCGAAACGGTATATAAATGGTGGTTTCCTCTGTCGTTGGACCTAATGGATTTCTGCTGGAAGTTTACGCCTGTTACCAGGGTTGATTTTGCACTCAACTCCCTTTGATACAGTAAACGCGCCTGAAACAACTTTGACACACTTTCATTAGCAGCCGATTTGCTGTTAAACCTGAAACGATCATTTGCCGATTTAAACCCGGCATCTACGCTAAGGCTTTGCTTTTCGGTTGCATACCCAATACGCACCTGATTCCACCATGAAGCCACGCGTTCGGCTGCCGTATCTGACAAAAAGTTGGTGTAAAAATTTTGAGCAGCAAAATCACGGTTATCATAGGCCACACGATAGGCCAGATTCCAGCGTGAACTGAGATGATAGTTCGCGGACAAAGAAGCCGTGGTATTATGAAAAAAACCGTTGGCGCCCCGCTGTTGTACGCCTTTTGCATTATTGGTTAACACGCCACCCCCAATGCGGAGTTTATCGTTGGCGTGAAAAAAGCCGGCGTCTGCATTCAACAATCCGTATTCGCCCGCGGATACCCCCGCAGCAATATGGCTTTTCTTCTCACTCCGGTTTGCCGCAAAGGTCTTGGTGATGACTTGAATAACGCCGCCCACCGCGTCTGCCCCGTGGATTGCGGAAGACGCACCTTTCAGGATCTCAATTCGTTCTATCTCCGCAGGTGCAATGGGGATATAACTATTAAAATGTCCGGTATTGGGATCATTCAAACGCATTCCGTCCACAATGACCAACACCTGCTGAAATGTACCGCCTCTTAACACAATATCACTTTGGGACCCCATGGGACCGCGAGCCTGAATTTCAATACCGGGCAGATACCGCAGCAGTTCATCCAGGGAGTGCACCGGCAGATCACGAATTCGGTCGCCTTTTATTATAGTAATATTCCTTCCGGTTTCTGAAGCTCTTTTCTGGCTTAGTGTTGCGGTAACGGTAATAGGATCTAATTCAATTTCCTGAGCTTGCGCAATAGAGGTCGCTGCTATCAGCAGTATTGCCAGGCATTGTTTACAATTGATCATAAGTGCGGCAAAAGTAATAAATGGCCGGAAAAAAGGCCACGCATTCAGGTATCTGTTTCGCGGCCCTTATTTTTGAAACGGCTGCCTCTATCTTTGCACTATGCATATAGATATCATTACCGTTTTGCCGGAGTTACTGGAAAGCCCGCTTTCTCATTCCATTATGAAACGAGCAAAAGAAAAAGGATTGTTATCCGTAGAAATACACCAGCTCAGGCAGTGGGCGGTGAATGCCTATGGCCAGGTAGATGACTACCAGTACGGTGGGGGCGCCGGAATGGTAATGATGTGTGAGCCGCTTGTGAATGCGATTGAACATTTATCAAAGAGCAGGACTTATGATGAGATTATTTATCTAACGCCCGATGGAGATCAGTTCAATCAAAGAACGGCGAACCAACTTTCATTACAACAAAACCTGTTGTTGATCTGCGGCCATTACAAGGGCATTGACGAAAGAGTACGGGAGCATTTTATAACAAAAGAGATTTCCATAGGTGATTACGTATTAAGCGGAGGCGAGTTACCGGCGGCTATATTGGTAGATGCTGTAGGACGTTTATTGCCCGGCGTATTGAACGATGAAACCTCCGCGCTATTTGATTCCTTTCAGGATAATTTATTAGCCCCTCCGGTGTACACCCGCCCGGCGGACTACCGGGGCTGGAAAGTGCCCGACATACTGCTCAGCGGCGATCCTAAAAAAATAGCCGATTGGCGTTATGAAACTGCTGTACTGCGCACCAAAGAGCGGAGACCAGATATCTTAGCAGCTGACGAAAGTGAAGATTGAAAACAATTAAAATATTTTTTCGGAAGAGGCCCTGAACAAAAATGATTGTTAACTTTCGTCCATGAAACCCATGCTGCTGCTTTTTTCTGTACTTTCCTATATTATTTTTTCTTGCGGAAACCCCTGGAATGTTAAGCCTGCATTGCCGGAAAGAGACACTACCATTACCCTGTCTAATGCGTATTCGCAACTGTTTTTCGACAGCATGTCACTGGAGAAATATATCCACCAGCAGCATTTTTCAGATTCTGTGGTCAACCGGTTCCGTAGTTTTTATGATGCACGCAATTTCCAGTATGCGTGGTTTTTCAATGATGGCCCTACCGAGCAGGCATACAATTTCCTGAACATGCAGAGCGAATACATCGCTTATAGTGGAGACAGCAGCTTATATTGTAAAAAATGAGATTATGCCCGGGATGACAAAAAATAAAAATTATCTGGCGCGGCATAATATGGAAATCACGGGCTATGCCGGCAATTTACCGGTAACCAGACAAAAACCGGGGCCCAATATTTCACTGGGTAAAGTAAAATTCCTTTTTCCCAACACTGATAATATTTACCTGCACGATACTCCCGCCAAAAGCCTGTTTGGTGAAACAAAAAGAGCATTCAGCCATGGATGTATCCGTTAAAGTGAACCGCGGAAGTTAGCCGATTTTCTATTACGGGGAGATAGCGCCTGGACAGCCTCAAAGATTACGGCAGCCATGAATAGCGGAAAAGAAAAGTATGTTACCCTTAAGGACTCTGTTAAGGTATTTATAGGCTATTTTACGGCCTGGATAGATTCAAAAGGTGAATTGAATTTCAGGGATGATATTTACGGGCATGATGAAAGATTATCCAAAAAAATGTTTACAGTATATTAATCTTCTGCATTACTCCCGATTTATGCGTTTTACTAATGGGAATCATGTTGCCATTGATGAACAACACGTTTTCCTGGATATCGTTGATTTTTGTAAAATTCACAATATAGGAGCGGTGCACTTTCATAAACACCTGGGGGTTCACCTTGGTTTCTAAATTTTTGATCGTGTTGTGTGTAATGTACTTTTTTGCCGACGTTATAAATTTCACATAGTCACCCATACTTTCAATAAACAGAATATCGTCATTGTGCAGGCGAATGAGTTTGCCATCCGTTTTAATAAACATATGATCCAGTTCGCCGCCACCATTTTGCTGTTCTGTTTTTTTACTCACTTTCTGTACGGCTTCCAAAAAACGCTGATAGGTAAACGGCTTCTTAAGATAGTCGGTAACGTTATACTGAAACGCGTCGTAGGCATATTCGGTTTTTGACGTGGTTAAAATAACCTGCGGCGTGTACACCAGATGATCGAGCAACTCAAAACCCGAAGCCCCCGGCATTTCCACGTCCAGAAAGATAAGGTCCACTACATTGTCTTTCAAAAACTGCATGGCATCTTCAGCATTAAGAAAATGATGTACAACGTCCACCATGCCGCATTTTTCGCAAAACCTTTTCAGAAACTCTGCCGCAACCTGCAGGTCTTCTACAATAATACTTTGAAATTTCATAGATATTGGGTATTGTGATGTTTCAATCTGTTCATTTCTTTTTCTGCCTTTTGAATTGCCTCCGCCGTTAAGGACTGCACATGCAGAAATCCTTTTTCCGCGTCGGCCGGCGATATAGATTGTAAACAGACTTGTTCAAATAATGCAAACTCTTCCATAAACTTATTCATGCCAATATATCCCAGCAAAGGCTTCATCTTATGAATCACTTTCTTCAATCCCGTTAAATCGCCGTCATGAAACCGGGCTTCCGCCAGTTGTTGTTCGGCCCGGAGCTGTTGCACCGACGATTCAAAAACCATTTCCGCCTGCTGAAGATCATCACTGTACAGCTCCTGCAGGAAGGCACGATCCAACTCCGGGGAAAAATGAAATGCTGTTTTCTGGTCTTCGTTATACATTGCCACAATTTGTATAGCATAAAGGCGTTTTACCCTATGCGTTGAAACTATTTTATTGAGGTAAAATCATTGTATCAGCTTATGCAAACGAATATTTTAGACCGATTAGTATCTTTTGCTTATAGTATTTTGAACAGTGGCATTGATCCAACTAAAGATCATGAAGAAAATAAAGAGGTGCAACGTCTCATCATTTTCATCTTTTTCGGAATTGGGGTAAACCTCATTTCAGTATTGATGAACCTGGTACACGGGCTATATATCAGCATTTCACTTAATATCACTTCCATTATCCTACTATCGGTGTGTTATTTCCTCAACAAAGACGGCAAAAGATCGTTTGCGAAGATTTTGGGTATTATTACTATTAACCTTTATCTTTTCGCAATCAGTTATGCAGAGGGATTGAGAGCAGGCGAACACATGTACTATTTCCCTTTCCTGCTGGCACTAATCTTTGTTATAGATATTCGAAAGAACTACGAGGAGCTGATCCTCACTTCCATCGTAACGTTTATCACGGCAGCGATGATATTCATCCTTGCGCCCTATGCGAGCAATGTGCAAACCATCAGCATAGAACAATACAGCGCCTTATTTAGCTCCAATCTCAGCCTGTCATTAGTTATTACTGCTGGTTTTACCTACTACATCCTGAAGACGCTGGAGATTAATGAAGAAAAACTTTTAGACGAAACCCGGTTTAAGGATACAGTGTACGATACCTCTCTGGACAGTGTGTTTATTGTAAACACACACAGTATGGAAATAACCGGCTGCAATAAAAAAGCAATTGAAGTGTTTGGACTAAACGGGAAGGACGACATTGTAGGAACATCCGCCAGACAATTACTGGGAGAAACAATGGAGGAACATATTGCCGTGCAGGGCAGACAACAGTTTGCCAAAAAATCTCCCTGGTACGGAAACATGGATTTTAGCAGAAAAGACAACACGCCCTTTTTCGCGTATGTAAATATTGTACCCTTTTCGCACCGCGAATTTCACTTTTGCAAGATCAGCATACTCGATATTACGGAAATAAAAATCGCAGAATTTGAAATCCTGAAGGCTAAAGAGAAAGCAGAGAAAGCCGTTCAGATCAAGTCGAGATTTTTGTCGAACATGAGCCATGAACTCCGAACACCGTTAAATGCCATTATCGGCACTACCAATATTATTCTGCATGAGGAATATCTGGCATCGCAAAAGCAAAGCTTTGAAGTGCTCAAGTATTCCTCGGAGCACATGATGCAACTGGTAAATGATATCCTGGACTTCAGCAAAATTGAAGCGGGAAAAATGGTGCTGGAAAACACTCCCTTTAACATCAAAGCCTTCCTGCAAAAAGTGCTTGCGCCCTTTGTTGCTCCTATCGCCGCAAAGGGGCTGGTGCTGGAAACAACTATTCACGACAACACCGATATTGAGGTGTATGGAGATGAAATGCGACTGATTCAGGTTATGAATAATCTTGTAGCAAATGCCATCAAGTTTACCGAGCAGGGAAAGATTGTGATTGAAGTGAAGGAAGTAGCACACCGCAGCGAGGATGCCGATATTTATTTCGCCGTTAAAGACACCGGTATTGGTATTGCACAAAACAAAATGAAGCAGATATTTGAAAGCTTTACCCAGGCGGATATTGAAACTACCCGAAAATTTGGCGGCACAGGACTGGGACTGGCCATTAGCAAAAAAATAATTGACCAAATGGGCGGCCAACTTGAAGCAGAGAGTCAGGTTGCGGTTGGCAGCACTTTCTACTTTTCACTCCGTTTCAAAATTGCACGGCAGCGCAAATCCTATGTGGATGAAAACAAATTGAAAGGACTGGCCAGCCTCGAAGGTATCCGCGTATTACTGGCAGAGGATAATCCAATTAATATGATTGTTGCCAAGCGCTTTTTACAAAAATGGAATATGGACGTGATTGAAGCCGAAAACGGGGTGAGAGCCGTTGC
>JADZFY010000491.1 GCA_020854215.1 Chitinophagaceae bacterium
AGGAATATTTTTATTGACTACTTTGACAAATCCTTTATCCGGATATTCCTAAACCGGACGATAGAACCATGCCCCAGAAAACCGATATGGCCGGATGTGCGTTTCAATCCCGGATGATCTTTTTTATCTAAAGTTCCTTTCCCGCGGGCTTCTGTAATATCTCCATCAAGAATTACCGTACCATTCAATATCACTTTTATTTTGGATCCTTTCACAATTACTTCTTCATAATTCCACTCGCCGGCGGGTTTTAAAAATCCGCGTTTTGCAGGAATTACCCCATATACCGAGCCGTGGTATTGATATTCATGCAGGTTTTTATAAATATCGGCTTCATTATCCAAAATCTGCAGTTCCATTCCCTGGTAGGCTGCATCACCTTCCAAAGGAGCACGTATGCCCAGGCCATTATTAGCTCCGGGAGTGAGCATAAATTCAAAACGGAAATTAAAATCGCTGTATTCGTCTTTGGTAAACAGATTACCACCTCCTCCTTTATGAGGCCGGATTACCATATCTCCATCTTCTAAAACATAACTATCCGTGGCACCTGTCCAGTTGTACATATTGGTGCCATCAAATAGAATCTTAAATCCTTCTTTCTTTTCTTCTTCACTCAACTGAAAAGGTTCTTTACGCGGGATTTCGCGGATGTAAATATCACGATAAGCTACATGGGTACCGTGTGCCTGGAGTTCAATTTGTTCTGCTGGGAATATGGGAATACTTCTGTCCCAATAATTTTCCAGGATCACGTTATCCGTTACCAATACTCCATTCAGATAAACTGTTACGCGATCTCCTTTCATAATAATATGAAAGTTGTTCCAGTCGCCTATGGCATTATCGGCCAGTTTAAGAGGTTTGCTGGCGTATTTTTGGTTATTATATAATCCGCCCGACCCTACTTCAGCGCCCACATCTCTCCTTGAAGTGTCCCATATCTGTACCTGCGGACTACCTCGAAGATAGATGCCTGCATCTCCTTCCTTAGTAATCTTCCAGTCCACGAACATTTCAAAATCACCGTACTTTTTATCGGTACAAATATTTTCGCCTTTTCCCGTAAAATGCAATACCCCATCTTCGGCATACCATCCCTTCCGCATAATTGAATCTGCTTTTTGCTGTTCTTTGGTCAGGGTCTTTTCACCCATCTTAGATCGCTTGACAGGATCAGCTACCAGACCTTTCCATTCGCTAAGATCATATCCGTTGAATATGGAAACAAACCCTTCGCCCGAAGGCATTTCTGCAAGAAATTTTCTCATAGCCTGTTTCTCATAATCACTATCAGTACCTTTCAATACACTTATGGTTTTATTCAGCAAATCGCGCACTATCTTTCCGTAGAATTTTTTATCTGACAAAGCGATTCCCATTACTGCGCGGGCTGTAGCCTGCTGAAGTGCAGGATCCTCTAAATATTTCCCTGCAAAAATCAATGCATCAAAAGTTTGGGTTTTTGCTACCTCTTTCAATACCATTTGCTTTTGCACAGTCGTTTTTGCAATATCCATTGCTTTGCGAAGCATAAGTAATTTTTGTTCATCAGGATAAGTTCCTGATTTTACAGAACGCACATAACCATTTAGTGCACGATCTAAATAAGTACCGTCAGAGGATTTAGCAATATTATATAAAGCATCAGCAGCATTACTTCCGTTCCAAGCAGACAGCGCATCCAAAGCAGCATTTTTTACAGTAGCGTCACCTTTTTTAAAACTATTTGCTACCGCATCAAGCGATTGACGATTGCTAATGCTTGCGAGTATTTTAAAGAATAGTGGTTTTTGAGATACCGAGGATTTATCCATTTCTTTTATTACCAGGTCTGAACGCTGAGCCGGATCGCCGATGCCGACAATTGCTGCAATGATAGCATCCTGTACAGCGTTTATTTCTTCGGGCTGAGATGTTGTTTTAAGCAAAGTGAATAACTGAGACAAATCATCTTTAGTAACAATTGTTTTTAGGGCTGCAAATGATTCTCTACGTAATTCCTTATTATCACTTTCCAGAAGATGAAAAACTATTGCTGATTTATCTGAGGCAGCACGGGCGCCCAGTATATTCACCAAGGCGGCTTTGGCTGCATCCGGTACACCGGAAATGGCATCGGCCACTTTATTGACTACTCCATCTCCACTCATTATGTCAATAGCATTTTTTACCGCAGCTATTTCACTACTGTTACCATTTTTTAAGAGTGGTAATAAAACAGGTAAGGATTTTTCGCCGCCTGTTTTACCAATGGCATCAATTGCCGCTAACCTTACGTTACTATCTTTACTACTAAGGTATTTGGTCAGGTCAGTCAATGCAGTTTCGTCCCTGTTGTTTCCCAGCATGGTAATGATCCCTGCCTGCACTTCAGGGTTTGATTTCTTTATTTTTTTTAGCCACAAAGTTGTAGTGGCAGGAGTGATGTTCTTAGATGCAATCATCAAAGCAGCAGCCCTGTATTCGGGATTTTTATCTGATGAAGCTCCCATAAGCAATTTAGTATTTTTATCTCCCTGGCTTTGTGCCAATAAAGTCATAGCGGCAATCCGGGTATGTACCTGGTTATCCTGCTTTGCCTTTTTCATTAATGAAGAAGCCAATTTCTTTGCAAGTTTACCATTACCATTTTCCGTTAGCCTGCTGAGGTATAACAAATAAGAATCGGTGGCATTGGTTTCTTCAAACGTAAAATTGATTTTCTCTGCGGCATCTTTTAATATTTGAGCGGAGACAGCATCGCCAATGTTAGCCAAAGCGTACAGAGCCACTTTACTCAACATTTTGTCATTGCTACTGGCCAAAGGTGTGATA
>JADZFY010000492.1 GCA_020854215.1 Chitinophagaceae bacterium
CTATGGTATTCACTCTGGTGTCATTCGCACGAAAGTCGAGTTGATTGATATATCCCTTTTGTTCGGGTGATGAAAAATACAACCGGGTGTCGCCATTTTGCAGCATTTGTTTACAGAGTGCCGTCTGATCGTTTTTAAATGCATTGGGTGGCAGATGAAACCAAAGGTACCGAAGGGTATCGGGAGAATGATTTTGGTATCGTATTTTGATAAAGCCATCAAGGCTGTGTTGTGAATCATTTAGTGTAGCAGAAATAGTATAGTCTGCCTGTTGCTGCCAGGAGTCTTGTTGGGCAAAACCCGTTAGCAGCACGCCATAAAAAACGATAACCAACAGAAGATTTTTCAATAGTGCCTGGTTTTTTCAAAAATAAAGGAAATCGGGTACAATGTTCAGTTGAAGCCGGGTTCAGTTACCTGCCTTTTCCTTTGAGGATGATGCGCAGGGTGTGAACCAATATCTTAAAGTTGAGTGCGAGGGATATGTTTTCAATATATACCAGATCGTATTGCATACGCTCAATCATTTCATCTACGTTTTCGGCATATCCAAATTTAACCATCCCCCAACTGGTAATGCCGGGCTTTACTTTTAGCAGGTATTTAAAATAGGGTGTTTTTGCCACGATCTGATCAATGTAATATTGCCTTTCGGGTCTTGGTCCTACGAGGCTCATTTCACCTTTAATTACATTCCAAAACTGGGGCAATTCATCAATTCTCCATTTACGCATGGTTTTCCCCCAGGTTGTAATACGTGCATCGTTGTGGGAAGACAGGGCAGGGCCGTCCTTTTCGGCATCAGCGAACATGGATCGGAATTTGAACATGATAAACGGTTTTCCTTTGTAACCGATTCGCTGTTGTTTAAAGATGACGGGACCGGGAGAAGAAAGTTTTACCTTGATGAATGCATATAGCAACAGCGGAGACAATATGACCAGCGCCATCCACGCAACCAAAACATCGGTTAACCGGATGAGATAGAGTTGCCAGTCGGGCATCAGCCCTGTTTTTATATCAATAAGGGGGGCATCCAACACGTTGCTGGTACGAACAGATCCGGCAAGGATATCCAGGTTACTCGGTGCGATTTTTATTTCTATATCTTTTTCACTGATGCGGTTAATGATAGACGTTATTTCGTGTGGCGGAGCATTTTCAGACGCTATTATCACCTGGTCGGGAACGGACGATTCCAGTATATCTTCCAGCTTATCCAGTTCGCCTAAGTAGGGCAATTGTGCATTGAGGGCCTTTGAAGATGGATGGATATTGATAAATCCGTTGAATTTGTATCCCAGCAGGTTCTGGTTCTTTTTAATTTCCTTAAATAGCGATAACGCGGTGGCGTTATTACCCACGAAAATGGTATTGAACCATACCCGGCCCTTACGCAGTTGTCTTTTTGCAGCGTCTAATAGTATCACTCTGCCAGTCCATATCAGAATAAGATGTACTAAAAACAAAGAAAGAAAAGTCTTGTAATAGTACGGATATTGTGCTTCATTGTCATCAAGCACTAATACAAAAAACAGTGCAAGGCAACCGAAAAGGGTACTAATGAAAGTTACGGTAAATTCCTGGAGGCGTGATTTGGCGTACAGCGACTTGTGGTAGCTGCCCAAAAGCATGAAGAGGGCAAGCCATCCACACGGAATCAGAAATATGCTCATTTGCAATTTGGTATTGTACACCAATTCTGTCCCTGCATTCAGTTCAAACCCCGACAAATGTTTTCGGATAAAAAAGGCAATGATCCATGCGAATGCTGTCGCCAGATAATCACTGCACGCGTACCAGGAAGTATTTATTTGATGCCGGTTCTTCATGCGGATAAAAAGGCCTGGTTACTTAGCGAGAAAATTGGCAGACTGAATTTTTTGTAAAATCAGATGAGCTACCTCCATTGCCATCAACCCGTCCACTTCGGAAACCGCGGTGGCTTTGTTCTGCAGCACTGACTGGGTAAAGGCCTCCAACTCAAGCAAAATAGCATTGGCTTCCGGAATTTGCGGGTTGGCAATTGCAATAACTTTTTTGCCCGATTGAGTATCAATATCAAAGGTAAAGGCGTCTATATCCTTGTCTTCTTTCAGCTTGATGATTTCTGTTTTCTTTTCCAGGAAGTCAATACCGATATAGGCATCCTTCTGAAAAAGACGCATCTTGCGCATCTTCTTCATAGATATTCTGGAGGAAGTAAGGTTAGCCACTGCCCCATTATTAAACTCAATACGCACGTTAGCAATATCGGGGGTGTCGGTCATTACGGCTACACCGCTGGCAGAAATATTTTTGACATCACTTTTTACGATGCTCAAAATGATATCTATATCATGTATCATTAAATCTAAAATCACGCTCACTTCTGTACCTCTCGGGTTGAATTGTGCCAGGCGATGCACTTCAATAAACATGGGATTGAGATCATATCCTTTTAACGCGAGGTAAGCGGGGTTAAACCGTTCCACATGTCCCACCTGTACTTTTACATTGGCTTCTTTTGCCAGTTTCACCAATTGATGTGCCTGCTCCATGGTGTCGGCTAATGGCTTTTCTACAAAAACGTGCTTACTCTTCCGAATGGCTTTTTCACACAGTTCAAAATGCCGGGTGGTAGGTGCAATAATATCCACCGCATCACAGGCATCCATAAGTGCATCTAAATCATCAAATCGTTTCAGATGGTAGGTGGCTGTAACCGCTTCCGCCGCGTCATCGCTGGGGTCGTAGAATCCTACTATTTCTGCCGACGCAACTTTTTTCCAGTTGGCAATATGAAACTTACCGAGGTGTCCTGCTCCGAAGATGCCTATTTTAAGCATGTTGAACAATTTAGCGGCAAAGATAAGATTTGCTGAAGGCATTTAGGAATGCGAATCACGCGCTTTCCGTTTTGCAGAGGTGTAGAGCCGGTAGCCGGCAAATGCAGTGGCTGCCGGCAATCCTGCCCCGGCGATGCAGAGGAAGGTATTGTTTTTAGGCGCCGGTTCTTTTTCATTACTATTGATGAGATCCAATAGTGGCGCTATTGATTCCTCCGGCAGTATCTCGTCTGCCCACAGCTTTACATAAGCAGGGGCACCCAACGGAACAATACCCATACCCGACTGATGCAGAAGTGGAATATCAGCACCCGTATTGCCAGCAAAAACAATATTTTTTTGCGAAATGTGGAGTTTGTTGGTCAGATATCCTGGGATGGCAGTGCGGTTATACCCGGCATCGGGGTTTTCGGGGCGAATAAAAAATTCAGGATACTCCAGTTCGCCGGTTGCCGCACTTTTTCCGGTTTCAGACTATTGGATAAGCAGTAGGCGAATCCAAATTTGTTTTTGATATGGTTAGCAACAATGCCGAATCCGTCGGAAAGCAAAATGCAAATAAATCCGTTTTTTTTCATTGTTGAAATAGCATCCCGGGAACCCGGGACAAGGGAAATGGTATCTGCAATCACCTGGAGTTCAGGAAGAGATTTTTTTTCTCCGCAGTATCTGCCTGCAGGTAGCCGTATATGTTAGCTGGCGACGCTGCGGTGTGTGGAGTACCATTGGTTGAAGTTATAGTCCCCTGTTATATCATTCTGATGTAGATTTAATAGAACAAAGCGATGGCTTATACAGCGTAGATTGTTCCCACACGCAAAAGACGCCGGGCTGACGCGCCGGGAAGAAGTTAAGGTGAGATGACCTGCTATTGTACGGAATGGCAGGGCGATAAGGATTTTCGTAACTTATAATCCGGGACATAGTCCCGGAAGAACATAATCGTCCGAAGTCGGAGACTTCGGACAGCCGGGGTTTTTTATTTAATTCTTCAATTTACTAGAATTCATCGCCATTTTCAACATTAGCATTTACAGGATGTAGTGAATTTATAACAATTTGCTAATCGGTATTAACTTAGAGAAAAACTTATGGAAGGAGAAATCTTTGAAGGTATAATCTCATGGATTACTAAAAGTTTGCATTCTGCCGAAGTCCTGACAAACCAAAAATTAACCGATATCCATACAGGCAAAAAACGACAAATTGATATCCTCATTAAAATAACTGACGGTTTACTGAAACTTACTGGCATAGTCGAAGCAAGGGATAGATCAAGACCTGTTGGCGTTGAATATGTTGAACAAATCCATAGTAAAAAGACTTCGGTAGGTGCTGATTTTGCAGTCATCGTTTCCAATAAGGGTTTTTATTCGACTGCGCTTGAAAAATCTCGTCAATTAGGAATTCGATTGTTTTCATTAGAGGATGCCCTTCAAGCAGATTGGAGCCAAACGATCACGTCATTAAAAGTAATAGAACAAGCATTTAAAACGGAAGGATTGGAGATCGTATTTCTTGAAAAGGAAAGTGGGAATGTGATTGTTCCCTCGCAAAGCGTATTGGCGGAGATTGCTGCAAATAAAGACGCATTCGTGTTGAAGACCAAAGAAGGCGAACCTGTAGCCCATCTCCCCAGTTTAATTCGTCCGTTTCAAAGAATCTTGGAAAATGGCTTGAAAGTTGGCAAAGAAAATGGCGCAGAGTTTATGCTGTTTTTTGATATGGTCAGCGAACCGCCGATATATATTCAAAACGATAAAAGCGAAGATGTATTGATTAACTATTTTAAAGTGAAAGCATTTTGCTGGCTAGAACATATAGAACTAACGCCTGTGGTGTCTCATTATAAAAACAAAATTGACGATAAGCTGACTGCCGAGATTGTTTCCTTAAATCTTTCGACCTCAAAAGAGAAAGTTGATTTCATTATAAGTAATCCAAACGATATCGACAAGGATAGAACGATAAAATTTCAATCTAAAAAAGAAAATGAAATAGTTCCTCCGAAAACTGAATCGCAATATTGGTTTACGCTAAATAAGATGTACCAAAAGTACGATGGTCGATTCTATCTGGTTCCTAAGTCACCTGATAAGGTTTGAATTGTCGTGATCGATGAAATAACTCGATCAGGTGTATCGAGAGTGAATAGTCTTTCATCTACAAAAAAATGCCGAGCTACCCCTGGCAACCATTCGGGGGCTAATTAATAATTTGAGGTGCTAGGAGTAACTTAGCGTCATGCCTAATAAGAAACAAACTAATTTTAATGAGGAGGTATTGAAGATATTAATTCCAGCAGAATACCTCGAAGATTTTGAGCCCA
>JADZFY010000493.1 GCA_020854215.1 Chitinophagaceae bacterium
AAAGTTAAAAGATTTATATAAGACCACGGGTGATATCATGCTCACCAATCAGGATACCTTGCGCAAGGTAATCGGCTTCTCCGGGATATTGCTGCCATTGTTGCTCTGGATTTTTGTTTTGATCAGTACTAAAATCGTACATGGTGAGCCATTTTGGCAGGTACTTCCCTCCATAAGTCATTATTATTATTCGAGGGCGGCAGGAGTGCTTGTAATTGTTGTGGGCTTAATCGGTGTGTTTTTGTTAATATACAAAGGAGAAGAGCCAAAAGATTTTATCGCTTCGTCCCTGGCAGGGCTGTTTGCATTGGTCTTGCTTTTATTTCCCACCTACAATTTGACGGGAATCGAATCGGGCCGTTTTGATAGCGTAGCGGTTACTGTATTACATAAAAGCCCTTTCAGAGAAACATTGCATAATGTATCGGCGGGGATATTTTTAGCGGCGTTAGCCTATATGTCGTATTTTATTTTTACGAAATCAAAATTTCCGGCAAAAGAACGAACCCCGGAAAAAAGAATTCGCAACCGCATTTACAGAGTTTGTGCGCTGGCGATGGTAGTGGCAATTGCTGTCATCTTCATCAGTTTTGTTGATAAACACGGCCGCATCATTTCGCAGGAACTTTATGACAGATATTCCCTGACCTTTTGGATGGAAACCGTAGCGGTTGAGGCGTTTGGTATTTCGTGGACGGTTAAGGGGAGGTCATTTTTTACCGACAAAGTGTAGTAAATGGGTTTACGTAAGAAAAGCAGAACGTGTAAAGCTTGCTGATGATTTCTGTCGGCAGGGGAGTGGAAGAGAGAACGAGAAATCGTAAAAATACGAAAGCCGTCATGGTTTTCCCTGATAGCATTTGGAGGATTCGCATGACAAAAGTGGGCTCTGCGTTTTTACTTTTGAATTCGAACCTCGTTTTCTGATTACTTCATTTAATTGCTGCAAAATAAATATCCTGTACTAACCTCTCCGTCCCATCCGGGAACCGCCGTACGCCCAATAATATATTTTTTACAACCCGTGCAAGGAAACAGGATTCCATTCTTTCCTTTTGTGCAGGTATGATTGTTTATCCGGTTATAGCCGGGAGTTTAAACATTAATACATGAACACGGTAACATTGGTAACCTTCATCCTGGGGATGATTTTAGGAACTTCGATGATCGCAGTGTCCACATTTGTTTATTACAGAAAACAGGTGTTCCCGATCGGTGCAATTGTTATGACGGTTTTTAAGTCATATTCACAATGTAGTGGAATAGTGAGCGGAAAGTATTTCAGAAAAGTGCCAAACAAAAAGATTTTGTAGATCGTAAAGACATTTTAAATGCTTATAAACGACTTTAAACGCTTACTATGCGAATAACGTTTGCAGGTATTTGAGTTGGGCGTAATTTTTCCGATACCGTATTTAAACTTTAAAAGAACGGGGAAAACACCTGAAAATTTGACCAGAATAATTCAGACCTTCCAATAAATATTCTGTACGCATCTTAATAAATTTTTATGGCAGATAATAATGCGGTAAAAGGTTTAGGGCTCTTAGCTATAATGGGACTTTTTTTTGCTAGGACCTGTAAAACATGCACTCATGAATCATCCGCAATCATTCATGAAAAGGAAGAAGTTGCTACACATACAAAGGCTAAACCAAGTGAATCTTTTTCCTGTAATAGACCCCATGTTCAGGAGGACATACCTATTGAGCCTTCAGCAGTTGACAATACAACAAAACAAGAAACTAATAATATACTGAAAGAGGATGGGAACATTCTTAAGAAAATTGACGATGGTAATTTTACATATTCCGATGAAGCAACAATAGGTTTTAAGTCTCTAAACGACATTAATTTTGACAACAGTAAAACTTTGATTGTAGATGGAAAGCTTACTGAAGATGAAATAAAAACTTTAAATAATAAGGGAGTAAAATTTATATGCACTAAAAGCGTTTACGAACAACAGAAAAATATTACTAACTACCAAGTGATATTTGTGTTTTCAGAAGATAGAGAGGTATTGAAAGATTTATATGGTGTGAGAGACGAACAAGTTGATGATTTAATAAAGATTGCTCAACCAGCTTTAACTGATATTTATAGCACAAAAGTGTCCTCACAAGGACAGCTTGAATTTGCCTTGGCTGCTTTCAAAAAAGATAATACTACTCCTGTTGTTGTGTTTAATAATAAAGACAAAACTTTATTTGGCAATCCTTTGTCTTATTATGGAGTGGCAAATGTTATTACATGCAATAGCTATAATTTAGGTAGCGAAATATTTTTTAATTCCACCGATTACCTTGGAATAGGCAATGTAATAAAGAGCCTTGTGAATATTAACCAGCCGACACTTTTTGACTTTTACAAAAACTTTTCTAATAATTATGCAACACAACTTTATAATGAAAAGAAGTATTTTGTAACTGTTGTAGCGGCAAGCGCCGTTGCAACAGGTGGCGGGGCTGGATTTATCATTTATTACAATCTAAACGAAAAATCATGATAAAACTTTTTGGAACGACCATCAACGAAACTGTAAAAGCTTTCAAGCCTCTTCATTTTGGAGACGACCAAAGTACAGCAACTAAAGACGATAAAATAAAAGCAATCGGAAGGATTGTTGTTTCCGTTATTCTTCTTTTGCTTGCAGTATATTTGTTTACATCCAAGGATAATCAAACATTTGGTGGAACTATAATTGGTGCAATATGCGGTTATTGGCTGAAATAAAACTGCGCCCAACAAAAGTATTTGCAATAGCAGGGGGCGACGGAACGCACTTCGGCAGCAGTAATTCTAATCATCCGCAGTTCTCGGCTGACAGCACGCTGTTGGGCATTTGTAGTTATCTTCGGCAAAACAAATAAATCAGCTTCGGTACCAGCGTGACGGAACACAGAATGCCCTGCCATCGCAAATACCGATTCGTTGGCGGTCATGCTAAACATGAGATGGCTGTGATTCGTTCGTGGGATGGTAATAGGTATTGGCGTTACCGAGGACAAGAGGATATTTGATTCTATTTGTTCTCTCGGAACTCGGTCCCCGCAAAATGATAAACCTGGAAAAGCAGGTGGTTTATGATGAGCTTTAGTTTACACTTCAGCCGGTTTTCATCTCACAAAAACTTTGTGTAAGCGTGTGTACAGCACAAGTGTTACTGCAATTCCTTTGCTATGGCTATTTTTATTCACGCCGATTATAGAGAAAACCCTTCCGGTATTCTAAAGTTTCTTTACTTGTGTGGGACTACATTATTAACAGAACCAGTATTACTTTTGAGCAGCGTTTGTCTTTAATTTCCTTCCGCACGGGGAGGTATCCCATTTTCAAATGTATGTTGCAGCCTGGGAGTTAAAATAATTCAAGCACGCCATATTCATCAGACCGGCTAAGCTCTGAAATATTCTCCTTATGATTGATCAGTAATGTTTCGATAAAGTCATTGCTTTGATTGCCGGTTCTCAGCAAAATAACTTTTGGCGGGAACCCTTTTACGTTCGAAAAGTTCAGAAAATCTTCATCGTTGGTAACAATAATATATTCATGCTCTAATGCGAAGTTCCATATTACTGTATCTGATGCAGGAACATTGGCATCAATATTATCCGCATGCAAACATTCTTGAAAGTGAAGTTTTAGGCGGGAAACTAATCGCCAAGAAACATTGGCATCGAGGAGGAGTTTCATTTATTCAGGCAGCTACTATTTTAATCATTGACTCCCGGTTAGCTGCAAACGCAAGAGCAGCAAAAATATGCTCTTTTCTTAACGAAGGATAATCATGAAGTATTTCCTCATGTGTCATACCGGAAGCAAGCCATTTTAAAATATCCGAAACAGCAATCCTTGTACCTTTTATGCAGGGCTTACCAAACCTTAATTCCGGGTCAATAGATATATACATAGAAATATCTTTCACAAAACAAAGATATTTAATTTGCTATTATAAATACAAAGATTATCGGAATAAAGATTTCAGGGGTTAAGGTTCCTAAACTGC
>JADZFY010000509.1 GCA_020854215.1 Chitinophagaceae bacterium
GGCGACCAGGTCGCGGACATCGTCTGGCGCAACGCCAGCAGCGGCAAGCTGGTGATCTGGCACATGAACGGCTCGTTCGAGGCTCCCACCCGGCTCTCGGGCACGTTCACCACGCCGGACAGCCCCGCCGCCGCCCTGGACTGGACCGTGGTGGGGCCGACGTGATCACGCCGGTGTGAGCCGGCTCACGCCCGCCCTGGCGGGGTGAGCCGGAGCGGCATCGCCCGCCGCGTCTGCCTTCAGTCCCGGTGCGTCCCTCCCCCGGGCGAGGAGCAGGACCGATGAAGGGCCTCGCGTTCCGTCTGTCTCTCCTGGCGCTGGCCGCGTTCGTCACGGCCAGCGCCAGGGGCGCCACGATCGTCGTCAACAGCGCCGACGACACGGCCGCCGACGACGGCCAGTGCACGTTGCGCGAAGCCATCACGGCCGCCAACGGGGACACCGCCTCGGGTCGCTCGCCGGGCGAGTGCGCCGCGGGCGACCACCCCTCGTCGGGGACGTCCCGCGACGAGATCCGCTTCGACATCCCGGGCGGCGGGCCCTTCGTCATCAAGCCCCAGACGCCCCTGCCGCACGTCACCCAGCCCGTGCTGATCGACGGCTACAGCCAGCCAGGAGCACGCCCCAACAGCCGGCGCGACGGCAGCGACGCGCTGCTGCTGATCGAGCTGCGCGGCGAGGCGATGCAGCACGACTGCGAGGCCGGCAGCCCCTCGCCGATCGACTCGGCCGCGCTGCAGTTCGCCGGCCGGGAGGCCTCGGGCAGCCGCCTGCGGGGCCTGGCCGTGGCCGGCTTCGACGGACCCCACATGGCGCACGTCGTGGTCTTCCGCGCCGGCGGCGTCCAGATCGACGGGAACTTCATAGGGCTCGACGCCCAGGGCGGACCCGTCCTGACCAGCAACGTCGGCGTGGCGCTCCTGAACGGGGCCGGCGAGCTGGTCTCGGTCGAGAAGCGCACGCCCTTCGACGACGACGCTCCGGGCAACCTGGTGGGCGGCCGCACGCCCCAGGAACGCAACGTGATCGCGGCCAATGGCGTCGGCATCGCCATCGGCGGCCAGGGCAACCAGGTGGTGGGCAACTACGTCGGTGTCGACCCCTCGGGCGAGGAGTCGCTGCCCAACCTGGCCCAGGGCCTGATGGCCGGCACCATCCGCGTCTCGAGCTGCCAGGTGGCCCACGAGGACTTCGTCTTCAGCGGCGACCGCAACACCGTCGGCGGCCTGGCGAGCGGCAGCGGCAACTTCTTCTCGGCCGAGGCCGGCGACTGCGCCGTGCAGGTCTTCTCGGACGAGAACCGGGTGCAGGGCAACTGCGTCGGCACCGACCGAAGCTGCGGTCCCGGCCGCGACGGCCTGGGGCTCGGAGCGCAGCCGGGCTGCGGCATCCGGCTGGAGGGCCGCGCCAGCGGCAACCTGGTCGAGTCCAACACGGTCGCGTACGCCTCCAAGGGCATCGTGGTGGTGTCCGGACAGAGCAACCCGGCTGGCAACGACCTGCGAGCCAACTCGCTGCACGACAACCTGGCCCTGGGGATCGACCTGGCCAACGACGGGCCGACCGCCAACGACCCGCAGGACGCCGACAGCGGGCCCAACGGCCTGCAGAACTTCCCCGACGGCCTGGCGGCCACGACCTCGGGCGTGCGCGGCCGGCTGCAGGGGCTGCCCAACACCGAGCACCGCGTCGACTTCTACCGCAGCCGGCGCTGCCACGCCTCGGGCTTCGGCGAGGGCGAGCGTTTCCTGGGCAGCACCAGCGTCCTGACCGACGCGGGCGGCAAGGCCAGCTTCAGCGTCTCGCTGGGCGGGCTCGCGCTGGAGGAGGTCGTCACGGCCACCGCCACGACGCGCGAGCAGGGCACCTCGGAGCTCTCGCGCTGCGCCACCGTGCAGAGCGGGGCGGGGGCCGTGGTGGAGGTGACCTCGTCCCTGAACCCCGCCCGCACGGGCCAGGCCTTCGACCTGACCGTCCTGGTCACCGGCAGCGCGGGCGTGCGTCCGACCGGCTCGGTCGTGCTCCTGGATCTGCGCCGTCCGTACGCGGGGCCCAACGGCCAGACCACCTACCCGACGATGGCCTACGGCAGCCTCGTCCCCAGCTCCTCTCAGCCCGACCGGGCCGAGCTCCTGGTGCCGTCGAGCGCGCTCGTGCTGGGTGGTTCCTCCTGGGGCAACGCCCGCATCCGGGCCGAGTACCGGGGCGACGCGGTCTACGCCCGGACGGCCTCGCCCGAGTTCGTCCAGACGCTCTACCGCCCGAGCTCGGACCTGGACGGCAACGGGCTGAGCGACCTGCTGCTGTGCGACGCGGCGGGCGAGAAGTACGTGCTACAGGACCAGGGCGGCGTGTTCGTCGGCCCGACGCGGCTGCCGGCCCTCGGCGCGGGCCGCACGGTGCTGGGCCTGGGCGAGTTCGGCCTGCCGGCCGAGCCGGCGGTGCTGTGGAGCGACGCCAGCGGCCGACTGGGCGGCACGCCGCTCACGGGCGGCGCGGCCGGCGCCGATTTCAGCGTCCCGCTCCCCGCCGGCCTCACGGTGGAGGGCCTGGGCTCGATGTACGGCGACCTCAAGGACGACCTGGTGGCGCGCGATGCCAGCGGCCAGCACGCCGGCGTGCTGACGGGCTTCCTGGGCGGTGGACAACTGAAGCTCCTGACGCCCTGGCCGGTGGGCGCCGCCAACGCCCACCTGGTCGAGCACGTGGCCGACTTCGACGGCGACGGCAACGCCGACTGGCTCTTCCGCCACCCCGTCTCGGGCCGCCAGGTGATGTGGCGGCTGGACGGCACGTTCCGCGTGCTGGCCGGCGGCGATCCCGGTGCGGTGCCGATGGGCGGCCGGGCCGTGGCGACGGCCGACTTCGACGGCGACGGCCGCGCCGACATCGTCTGGGCCCTGCCGAGCGGCGACCTCGAGATCGTGATGCAGGACGGGCTCACCAGCCTGGGGAGCCTGGTCGTGCCGCTGTCGGCGACGGGGCTGCGGTTCGTGACGACCGGCCTGTTCGACGATGGCACCGGCAGCAGCCACGGCCGGGCCAGCCTCGTGCTCCGCGACGGGACGACCGGCCAGCTCGAAGCCCGGATCAACACCGGCGCGACCGGCGGCCTGCCGGTCTTCGGCAAGACGGTGGCGCTGCCGACCGGCGGCTTGATCCTGGGCGCCTGCCGCTAGCTAGCTAGCGGCAGCCCGAAGTGTCCCCCCGGCGGACCGCGAGCCGGGGGGACACCGCCCAGGCGAAGCGGGGACTGGGCCCGGCCCCGGCTAGATCATCTCCCACGTCATGGTCGTGTCCTCGGGGATGTCCACCCGGGCCACGCGCCCGACCACGAAATCGAAGAAGCGCGGGCTGATGCCGGTGCCGGGCCGCTTGTAGGTCAGCATGGCCCGCGTGACGGTGGCGCCCTTGGGGATGGCGCAGGCCGAGGTCACCGAGCGGCGCGCGAACTTCCAGGCGTCCGTCTCCAGCGGCTCGAGACCCTTCTGGGAC
>JADZFY010000494.1 GCA_020854215.1 Chitinophagaceae bacterium
GCGGCTCATTAAAGAGAGTGTAGGTGTGGTGAACTATGAGTGGGTTGAATTGCTACAACAAAAGATAGCAGAATTAGCACGGCTTATCCTGGCAGTACTTATAAAATCATTCTGCGAAAACCAATGCTATCGCATAAAAAATATTGTATGAAACAGTTGCCTGTTATTGTTTTGCTTTTAATGAGTGTTATTTCCAAAGCACAGGTTGTAATTGAGCCAAATCCATCCTACACCAGCTCTTCTGAAAAACCTGTGTTAGATGAATGGCTTGATGTGGAATCCCTGGATGGGAGGACAGAACCTGCCATGGTAAACCCTTCAGAGAAAATATGCTTTGATAAACGTATGCTGGTAAAAGCAAACACACCAATGGCTAATGGCTACAGTTGTATATACATTAATACAAAAATTGGTTTGGTTGGCTATACCGGCATTACTAAAGCAATGCCCGGTTGCGAACTGGATATTGATGACATTAATTTCAACTTCAATATTATAGGTTTAAAGGGAACGCATTTTAATTATTTCAACAGCAGGCGCAAGGGAGTGTTACGACATCATTTAGTAGCGTCTAATACGCACCGCCAGGGTTTGGCATTTTCTGCTGTTGCCCTCAATGAACCTCTACATAGAAAGGATGAACAAAAAGAATTTTTTGGAAAAGTAAAAGCCTGGCAATATAAGGCTAACGGCCGCACGGAAATCTGGTGGATATTCGGCAAAACATTACCCGAAAAGTTAGTGGCTCAACCCAAAAAATACCTTGGATTATTTGGCGTTGGTTACCAGTTTGCAGAGCAGGGCATGTTTATTATCTTACAATTAAGCGGGGCCGGAAGTTATGGATTTGAAGCAGAGGTGCTGGAGTTAAAAGACATTCCCACTTGTTTTAATTCAAATTTATTCAGCGTATTTGAAGAAACAGAACTGGTGCAGGCGCAGGAAAATATGCAGGAAGCAACGGACAGGCTGGAACAGAGAATTAGGGAGAATGCATCATCGGTCAGCCCTTGTAAAGAATTAAAAGAGAAAAGCCTAAGGCAACAGAGAAAAATGGCTGATGTAAAAAAAATACAAATTCAGCAAATGAGCCAGGGCAGAACAACAGAAAGTTTGTCTTCCCAGGTAGAATATGAAATAGAAAATACGCAAATGATGGCCGATAATGCCGAAGAAGAAATATGTAAGGTAACAGATAAAATAGCAAAAGCAACATCTGAATCAACCCGGCAACGATTGATACAAAGAAAAAAATGTCTATTGCTGCAGTTGCCACATTTTCAGCAGTTGGTTATAAAATTTAAAAATGCACAAAAGCAGTACCCCAGAAGGCCGGCGCAGGCTTTGCAATCTATAACGCAAATAAAATTAGAGAACAGGTTTCCACATTGCCCGTAAGGTTAATTCTTTTTTAACCCTCAATATTCTTTTTTGAGTTTGCTGAAATAGTTGATTTATGGGAATTCTTTCAAAAATGGAGTTGCTTAAAATCTGTAGTATTTCGTACAGTGATTGTGTAAGCATAAATTTCTTCTTAGCAATGGCGACTAATACATATACAGATACCGCAATCCATACTTGAGTTTTTACAGCATTTTCTGATTGTCCCCAAAAGGATTTTATTTTTAAATGCTGTTTAATCCCTGCCTTTGCGGAAGGCATTTAAAGAATAGTTCAATTTTCCATCGGTGTTTATAAAGTTGCGCTACTTCGGTTGCTTTAAGATGGAAGTTTTTTTGTAAGAAAAATAAATATCTTTCCGCTTTCACCATCATGGCATTTTATCCTGCAGATTTTCTCAGGATAATCTATCGCAGCATAGTGGTTATTTTACAAAACACTTTGATCATAAATCACTCCATTCTCCTTAACAGATGGATACGATTTAACACGCCAGCAGTTCACTGTTTTACTTACCATTATTACTGATATCATGATACCGAAAAAAATAAGCAGTTCGGAATTTGCGGGTTGGTATCAGCAAATAATAATTAATGGAAGATCAATATTAAAAAAACAAGGCAATATTGAACGCGTACTCTTTGCCAGAAATAAAACCGAATTAATTAATTCATATTTCTGTACTCAAGAGGCGTTACACCTGTTTTCTGCTTAAACAATCTTGTAAAATGCGGCGGATATTTAAAACCCAGGTCGTAGGCAATTTCACTGATGGATTTATCAATATCAAATATCCGTTCTTTGGCTACATCAATTACCCTGGTTTGAATGTATTCCAGGGCGGAAATTCCTGTTTCTTTTTTTATCAAATCACCAAAATAATTAGCGTATAGATGTAACTCCTCAGCACAATAAGACACCGTTGGCAGTCCGATGTTTTGCGGCTTATCAGAAGAAAAATAACTGATTAAAATTCTTTCAAATCTTTCTAAAATTCCTTTATTCACATGCTCTCTTGTAATGAATTGCCTGTCGTAAAAACGGATAGAATAATTTAACAACACCTGCAAATGAGAAATTGCCAACGTTTTGCTGTGCTTATCCATGTTTTGCTGAAGTTCTTCTTCAATCGTTTTCAAAATGTTAAGCACCATCTTTCTTTCTTTTTTTGAAAGGTGCAGTGCTTCGTTAGATGAATAGGAGAAGAAATTGTAAGCAGTCATAATATTGCTTAATGCAGTTCCTCTCAGAAAATCAGGGTGAAATATCAACACCTTTCCCTTAGGTCTTGTACCCGGTGAATATTTTTCAATGGTTAAAATTTGCCCAGGTGCCACAAACACCAAACTCTCTTCCTGGTAATCGTAAGTTTCTTTACCGTAGCGTAAATCACCGCACTTCGTTTCCTTTAAAAAAATACAATAGAACCCAAAGTTGTAAGAACCGGGTTCTAAAAATTCAAGATTGGCATAGTCCAAAATATTAATCAACGGGTGTAAAGTTTCAGCACCTCTCAGCTTGCTGTATTCCCCTACGCTATTAATTTTCTTTATTTCCATTGTCAAATTATTTTGAAATTCAAATTTAC
>JADZFY010000495.1 GCA_020854215.1 Chitinophagaceae bacterium
CATCCCATTTCCATTCGAATGCCAGAGGACGATAACCACCCTTTTGCCCCAACCCCATCATATACTTTGATGCCTCGCGCGTAAATGGCAGAATCATGGCTATATCTTTCACGTGAATGTCGTTCAGCGCAGTCAACTTCACCGTGTACATTACAAAACCGTCAAACTCTAAACTGGCCGACACTTCTCTCTTTAGATCAGCATTGTAACTCACAGCCTTCCATATTACTGTTCCGGGTTCCTTCTTAATAAACTGCAACCCATTGTCTTTCCATGCCATTGCATTTGACGCGCCGCTTTTGGTAATATTGAATTGTACCGGGCCGGTGAAAATGCGCGACGGATGCTCACTGAGTCCAGTCATTTCTTTTGTAAAAAAGGACAATATCTGCGCAGGAAATCCATTATCGCCAACAAATATTTTTCGCCCCAATAATTCTATGCTCTTGTTGTTTACTTTAAGGGGAGTGTATGGTGCAATTACGGTATTCTCCTGGGCCATAGTGGAATTGAGCCAGTGCAACCTCGTTTGTAATTCGGGATGGTCAATTCCTCCATCTTTCAACACATCTCCCGACACTTCAATTAAAAGGTTTACGGATACAGGTGGGTGACCTTTGCTTTTGATTACTGCTTTTCCTTTGTATTGACCGGCAGAGGCAGACGCTGGAATTTGTAAAAGACACCATAAGGGTTGAACGGAACCTTTTTTTACAGAAAGCGTTTGCGAAAAGGTTGTTCCGTCGTAACGCACACCGGTGGTATTGAGGCAGGAAAGCTGATTTGACGCGATGACTTTTCCTTTCTCATTTTTTAATTCCGAAAATGATATCGAAATGTCATTTGTATTTTCAAGGGCAAAAAGGGCAAGCTGAAAACTGTAATATTCACCACGGCCAGCCTTACCCGAAAACAGGAGTGATGGGCCGTTTCTTATCCACCGCAATGGAAGTTTTGTTCGCATCCTTACCGGATAAGCGCGGTCTTCAGGAAATATAACAAAGGGTTTTGTTTTATTCTTCTCAATTAAAGCATCGCGTTCTTCCTCCGTGGCAACCACTTCCATAGGATAGTTACTGTTAAAGGCATCCACGCTTTGCAACTCAGTAGCTATAGCGTTGGGCGGCATATTATCCGGAATAGCTAAAACCCAACTTGCAGATGCGGTGATTACCGGAGGAAGATAGGCGCTTTGGGGATAGTAGGTTCTGCCCTCATTTCTGAACGGCATATAATAGATATGGTATTCACCCCTGCCGGATACCGGCTCAAAAAATACTTCACCGGATGCCGAAGTAATGTTTTTCGCAATAACATTTGTTATTTGCTGATGCGTTTGCACATCCTCCACAATTATTCTTTTGTCCTGCGGATGCGCATCTCTCCTGCGCCATGGAATTATTACCCTGGCAACTTTTCCCTCACCGTTAAAAGTAACGAGTATCCGTTGGTTTCCCAACGAATCAGCGTTCCATGCGTTTTCAGTATGCGTGTATTTTAACTCCTGTGCTAAAAGTCCACCAGGAAAACAGCAGGCGATCAGGAAGCGTAACAATCGTTTCATTCCGCAATAAATTATTTCGAATGAACAAAATTAACAGAATTACGCGGCACGTTTTACTACAAACGTTTGTGTGATTTTTTCATTTAACGGAAAAACAAATGCTTAATATTAGCTGATTCATATACCTTTATAGTCAATTACCCCCGGTGCGGAGCAGATTGAAAGCGACATCCAATGAGTAATGAACAACCTATTGACTACTGCTGGGAAGATTTCGTATTACACGGAAACAAGGATTCGTACTTCGCATTGTACAAGCACTACTATAGTTATTTGCGCTACATTGGACTGAAAAGAAGGTATAGTTCGGAAACGGTAAAGGATGCTGTCAATGATTTGTTTCTTTATATCTGGGAGAAGCGAAAATCCCTTCAGCATATTCACCACCCACACAATTATATTCTTACCGCCTTTTGCAGAAGTATAAATAAAAAAGGAAGTGCAACCGAAGTGCCATTCGATGATTTGACGCGTTTGGACGATTTCCCCCCGGACCAATTTGTGGAGCCTTCGTATGAACAAAATCTTTTGAATAAAGAGTCTCACAACAGGTTATCGCTGTTACTCAATCGGCATCTGAGCCAACTACCACCCAAACAACGGGAAATCATATACCTGAAATTTTATTTGGGGCTTTCCTATGCCGAAATTGCCAGGGCGAACCGTCTTTCAGTAAACACGGTTTATAATACGGTTTATAATACGGTGCAGAAGCTTCGTTCGGCCATTCCTTCCAAAACCTTAGCATCGCTGATTTCTCTTTTTGTTGTTGGGTTGTTAATTTTTTTCTGAGTCGAATAGTGAAATTTGCATTTTACCCGCTCTATCTATTAAATAAAGCGAAATATTCATATGCTGCACCAAAGCGATGAAGCGATACTGTCTGATGAGAGTTTTATCAATTACTGCCTTGGACGTAACGAAGCGGATATCAACAGGTGGGCCCGGATAATTCGTGCTAATCCGGGTGAAGAGGCTCATTTGGATGAGTTGCGGTCTATTGTTTTGCTTACCAGCCGGGATGTCCTGGATATTGAACTAAAACACCAGATTGCCGTACTGGAGAAAAAAATTGCGTTAGCTGAAGGTGCGGTTAACGAAATGCCCGACCCGTTGTTTCGAAGCAGGGCAGGAAGCTGGAAGTTAACAGTAGCTGCCTGTTTGGTGTTTTTGGCCGGGATAGCAATTTTCGTGGTTGTTCGTTCGAATGAAAGACCTGAAATACTTCCACAGCATTACGTAACCAAGCCTGCCGAAAAAAAATCATTAATCCTGCCTGATGGAAGCAGGATAATATTAAATGCCGACAGCAAAGTTGCTCTGCATACAGACTTTGGAAAGAACGATCGTCGGGTGACACTGGACGGGGAGGCTTATTTTGATGTAGCCCACGATCCTGCAAAACCCTTTATCGTTGAAACGCCAAGGATGGATATAAAGGTGCTGGGTACCGCTTTTAATGTAAAAGCATATAACACGGATAACTTATATGAAACTTCGTTGATAAGAGGTAGCATAGAACTCTCCCTAAAAAAAGAACATAAAACCGTGATGCTGCGTCCGCATGAAAAATACGTGCTCCGCGATCAAATTCCCGGATTGAATAATAAAATTCGTAACCTGCCTAGTACGGATTATTATAGCAAAACAGGATTACTTCCCGTATTAGTGAATAAAATAGATACTTCGGTTGTTGAAGTAGCCTGGACCCGAAACACACTGGCATTTACAGATGAACCCCTGGGTGATTTAGTCAAAAAATTGGGACGTTGGTACGGTGTACAAATTATTGTGGAAGATGAAGCCCTCACAAATACTCCATTCACGGGGTCATTCAGAAACGAATCACTTGGAGATGTGCTATCGGCACTCCAGTTTTCTAAACCTTTTCAATTTAAAACACAGGACAATGTTATAACGATTTTTCAATAATGAGGAGGATGTTAGCGCATCCCCCTCCATAACGGCAAAGCGGATCAGGCCGCTGATTAAGAACTGATCCCATTTATTAACCGAAACATATCTAAGATATGACAAAAACGACTATTGTAACAAAACATCCGCCACGCCCGGCATTAAAGGCGTTGATGCTTATGAATGGTATCGCTCTATTGCTTCTTACCCTAAGCCTGCAGGTTAGCGCGGCAGGGTTTGCTCAGCGAAAGATCAGTCTGGAAGCACGAAATATTTCGCTTTCGGAGGCTTTAAGGCAAATTGAAACTCAAACTGTGTTTCGTTTTGTGTATAGCAATGACCTGCTACAGGGAAAGCTGATAAAAGACATCAACTTTAGTAAGGCAGCGTTACCAAAGGTGATGGAATTGCTGTTGCACAATACCAGTCTCGGATACAAAATGATCAATGATAGTTTGATTAGCATCGGCGAGCAAAAAACAGGAATACGTTATGACAAGAAAATGGAGCTGGCACTTATCAAAGGAAAAGTGACGGATGAAAACGGCAAACCGTTACCCGGAGTATCGGTATTGGTGGTTGGAAGCAACCGGGGAACGATTGCCGACGAAAACGGCGATTTTACCATAGATGCCAAACCTGGAGAAACACTGGAGTTTAGTATAGTAGGGTATATTACCCACAGCGTAAAAGTAGGAAGCGAGGCCGCTTTGAACATTAAACTGCAGCCAGACGTCGCTGATCTGAGCAGTGTTGTGGTTATTGGTTACGGAACGCAGAAAAAAGGTGATCTCACGGGTGCTATCACCAGTTTAAAAGCGAGCGACCTCTCTTCTGGTGGTACAGTTAGCAATGCAGCACAGGCTTTGCAAGGCCGCGCCGCAGGGGTAATGGTAGTGCAAAACTCAAAAGCACCGGGCGGAAGCATGTCGGTTCGCGTTCGTGGCGCAAACTCCATCAGCAGCACCAACGAGCCATTGTATGTGGTGGATGGCTTTGCAACTACTAATGGGGCAGACCTGAATCCCAACGATATTGAATCTATGGAAATTTTGAAAGACGCGTCTGCCACAGCTATTTATGGAGCACGCGGCGCCAACGGGGTAATAATAATAACCACAAAACGAGGCAAATCCGGAAAGGCCCAAATCACCTATAATGGATACGTAGGCGGACAAAAAGTGCAGAACCCGTTTCACATGCTTAACGGCAAACAATACATGACGTTGGCCAATGAATTGTATAAGGAAATTGACGGGCAACAAAACCAGGAGTATGGAGCATACACCCAGTCGCAACTGCAATCAAATGTAAATACCGACTGGATTAAGGAGGCTACGCGAATCGGAATTGTACACAACCATAATATACAGGTACAGGGGGGAAACGAAAACACCAAAATACTCACAAGCGTCGGCTACTTTGATCAGCAGGGCGTTTTAAAGAATACAAAATATTCCAGATTCTCCGGTCGCGTAAACGTTGATCAGAAAATCAACTCTTTTATCAAATCGGGCGCTACACTTTATGGACAAAGATCCAATTCGAATATTCAGGATTATAGCGGAAATATTTTGCAATCCAATGTATTGTTGGGGATACTGGGCTATGATCCAACAGTACCGGTTTACAATGCTGATGGAACATTCGGAAGGCCTCCGGGAGGCAGAGGCGATAACCCGCTGGCCAATTTATTAGGAAGACAAAACGAATTGGTTCAAGACCGGTTTAACGGTAATGCGTATCTCGAAATAAAACCTATTCCGGAGCTAACCGGACGGATAAATGGCGGTGTGGAAATAGGACACTATTCCATCGGTAAGTATTTACCCCGCAGTACTTATCAGGGAGGAATTGATGGTGGCGTAGCAACAGCTTCAGATTATGCTTCTACACGCCAACTGTTTGACGGTACACTCACGTATGCGAAAACGTTTAATGATGTGCACTCGCTGAGTGTTTTAGGAGGATATGCTTACGAAAAAACTTATTATTCCTTCAGGTCGTTATCCGCAATGGGCTTTTCAACCGACCTGTTTAGTTTTAATAACCTGGACGCCGCCTCTACCATTAGCGGAAGCAACTATTACAAACAGGAAAATTTTCTAATCTCCTTCTTTGGCCGCGTGAACTATAGCTATAACGACAAGTACCTGTTAACATTTACACTCCGCAGGGATGGTTCTTCACGTTTCGGTGCTGATCACCGTTGGGGTAATTTTCCTTCGGGAGCATTTGCCTGGAGGCTCGACAGAGAAGATTTTATTCGTGACCTGAATGTGTTCTCCAATTTAAAGTTCCGGTTGGGCTACGGACAAACCGGTAATGACCAGATTGGTAACTACGCAGCGTATGCTTTAATGGCAACCACCCGGTTAACTTTTGATGGCAATGACAATACCGCCGGAACACACTTGAATCAGGGAGCACCGGAGAATCCATCACTTAAATGGGAAACCACCTCGCAATACAACGCAGGATTGGATATGGGCTTTTTCAACTCCCGGTTAATGGTAAGCGTTGACGGATACTATAAAAGAACAACCGACTTACTGCTCAACAAAAGTCTTCCGCTGTATTCCGGATTTTCGTCCGGACAAGTAAACCTTGGCGCGATAGAGAACAAAGGGATTGAGTTTGAGATTGCTTCCAAGAATATCACGGGAGGTAAGTTTACATGGGATACCAAGTTAAATCTGGCGATTAACCGAAACAAGGTGCTGGATATTGGCGGTAAAGATATCTACCTCACATCGTCTAAACCAATGGGTACCGTTTCTGAAGAACAGTTTGCCGTTATTCGTGAAGGTGAACCCCTGGGATCGTTATTTGGCTACGTATATATGGGTGTTATCCAACAGGGAGAAACCTATGCGCCCCAGCCCAATTCAAAACCAGGTGATCCTAAGTTTCAGGATATTTCCGGAGCGGATGGAAAACCCGATGGAAAGATAGATTCAAAAGACCGCACCATCATAGGATCGGCTAATCCTAAATTTATATATGGTATCACCAACTCATTAAACTACGGCAATTTTGATTTGGGTATTTTCATTCATGGTTCGGTAGGAAATGATCTGCTGAACATGACCCGCATGAACCTCGAATGGAACCGTACTACAGAATCACTAAACAGATGGACACCTTCAAATACCAATACAGATATTCCACGCAATGGATTTTATTACATGAAGTCGGGCGGGTATATCAATTCACATTTTATTGAAAAGGCATCCTTCATGAGATTAAAAAATGTTACGCTGGGGTATACCATTCAGGATGTGTCCAAAGTATTCAAATCTATAAGAGTGTATGCAGCCCTGGAAAACATGCTCACGTTAACCGGTTATTCGGGGTGGGATCCTGAAGTTGATACCAAGGGATATGAAACAACTGCCGGCGGCGTTTCCGGCGCAGGTACTGCAGGTGGTGGACAGGGCGCCAACGCCGGTGCAGGGCTTGATTTTAATTCCTATCCGGCTATGCGCTCCTATACCTTTGGCTTCAGTATTAATTTCTAACCCATTCAGTTTTTACTAAAAAATCTTTCGATGAAATATTTATCAATCATAACATTAAGCCTGTTGATAACGGTTTCGGGCTGTACCCGACTTGAACCCAAACTCTACAGCGATCTTACTACCGCCAACGCTTATTCTACCGAAAGTGATATCAATGCTGCGCTGGTAGGTATTTATGCCGATTTAAATCCATATCCTGGCGATGCGTGGATGTATTATGCGGGCTATCTCGTAATGACCACGGATTATACTACCGATATGGGATTTTCCACAGCGGCCGGTGATCCTACCAAGATGAGCAATTTCACTTACGACGACAACAATCGCTACATCCGTTATAACTGGCAATACATGTACAATGTGATCAGTAATGTGAACCTGCTCCTTTCAAAAATTGAAGGAGTGCAGATGGATGAAACGAAAAAGAACAGAATAATTGGACAAGCACGGTTTTTGAGAGCCCTGGCTTACAGAGATATTACAGATGCCTGGGGACCGGCGCCGCTTTATACAAAAGTGGTAACTCCCGAGCAAACCGTTAATGCCGAATTGGCTCCTGTAGCCGAAATTGACAAGGTGATTATTGACGACTGCAAATTTGGGATTGATAATTTGCCGGAACAATGGAATAACAGCGAAGGCATGTCTCGTGCTACTAAAGGCGCATGTGCTACCCTGTTAGCCAATGTGTATATGAGAGCACATGATTATGCAAGCGCTAAAACTTATGTAGATATGGTGTTGTCTATGCGAACAGCAGGCATTTACCAGCTCAATGCCGATTTCAAAAATGTATGGTCGGAAAGCAATAAGTTCGACAAGGGATTTATTTTCTGCATACTTCACGAACCGGGGATGAACGGCGGTGAAATTGCTAACCACTATGGCCCTCAGGACCATAAGGAAGTAACCAACAGGTGGCAATACTATGCCGTGTCTCTCGAGTTCTGGCGTAAGTATAGCGACCAGGATCCGCGCAAGCAATTCTTTTACTATGATTACGAAGGTGCCTCACCGAGAGATGAAAACACAGTGAATGGGTTTTACTATATGATTCCGGCTCCCGGGCAAACCACTCCGCCGAGCGATACGGTTAAATTCCTCAAGAATGTAGCCACAAAAAAGTATTCTTATGAAATGGTGTCCAATTCGTATTACGATGGAAGAACCATTGCTATTTTCCGTTTGGAGGATGTAATTCTATATAAAGCCGAGATTGAAAATGAGCTCAACGGACCAACTGCTGCGCTGCCCTATATCAACGAAATACGGTCCAGAGCGGGTGCGCCTGAATATGGTTCAGGACCCGATTTCCCAATTCCGGCTACCAAAGAGGAGATGGTACAAAAGATATTGGATGAAAGAGGATTTGAGCTGGTATTTGAGTATAAAAGAAGACCAGATCTGATCCGTTTGGGCAAATACGAATCTACCTGTAACGCCTACCTGACGCAAAGAGGATTACCGGCTATCGTAACCTCAAAGTTGAAATACCTGCCCTATCCGCTTATAGATGCGCAGTTAAATACCAATATGGCCTCAGAAAACCTGAACAGACTTCCATAGCGAATAGCACTTCATTTGTAACAACCCGGGCTTTCCCGAGAAGGTCCGGGTTATTTTTTTCGATTTTTGCAGCATGAAAAGAATTCTGATTATCTTTCTAATAGTGGCCGCCGCCGGAACGGGCTATTATTTGACTACCCGTGTTTCAATCGAGCGCATTGAACTCACATCGCCTGAAAACCTCGCGATGAACGAATCGGTGAAAGTGGTACTTAGCCGGGAGGAGTCCATTTATGTGCGCTTTTGGAAAGACGGTTCATCGGAAAAATTCAGGACAAGACCTACCCCGCGGGCTAAAGAACATGATATCAGGCTGTTGTTGCTTAACCCCGATACCAAATATCATTTCCAGGTGGTTATTGATAAGATTTTCGATATTTCTTCCAGTGAAATGTCGTTTCATACCATGAAACAATCACCCTGGCTGGAACACAATTGGATAAAAGAAGATCGCCCGCATGACGCATCCGCGCTGGGGGGCGGGATGGTAATGTTATGCAATGCCCGCCTGCCCGGTTATATTGCAATGGTAGATGGAAGGGGCGCCGTGCGGTGGTACTGGCAGATTGATGATATAGGCGTAAGAGCAGCCACACTTACGCCAAGGGGTACCCTGCTTGCTATGCTTCGTCCGCCGGTAAGAGATGTTATTGACGATACACCCAAAGAGGAAGCGGATAGTTTACGGGTTCTCAAAAAGCCCACCAGGCGGGGTGCGTTGGGTTTTGCAGGTGGCACCGAAGTGGCAGAAATTGACCTCACCGGTAAGATGTTGTGGCGCATCAATATGGATACCGTTGATGGAGGTCGGCATAAAATAATCCACCACGACGTGAGGATGGACAAAAATGGCAATATTGTTTTGCTTACCCGAAACAAAAAGCTATTTGACATGTCAAAGATTGGTGGTACGGGAACGGATACCCTGGGGGGTGACGGCATTTTGGTGATGGATAGACACGGCAGAAAAATATGGGAGTGGGATGTGTGGAATGAATGGGATACCGACCACGACCCATTTCTGAAAGAATTTGCTTACGACCGTTTTCACATGAACGCACTGAATTTCGCCAGCGACAGCAACTTCCTGGTTTCTGTGGCCATCGAAGATCAAATATGGAAAGTAAACAGAGTAACCGGAAAGGTCATGTGGAAGCTGGGAAAAAACGGAAACTTTAAAATGGACTCATCCTATTTTTTTTCCTTCCAGCATTCCGTGCATATTAACCCCTATGGCAACCTGATGGTGTTCGATAACTCACTGTGGAAAAAACAGTCGGGAGCCGTGTCTTTTGAGCTGGATACCATAAACTGGACTGCTACTCCTAAGATTCATGCCATGCTTCCGCGATCAAAATATACTTCCCGCATGGGCAGCGCCTATGTATTACCCAATGATAATCTGCTCCAATGCAGCTCTAAAACGGGAACGGTAATGGTAACCGATCAGCAGGGTAAAATTTTGTGGGAACTCAATAACTATTTTGTGCCCTACCGGGCAGAGTATATTCCGTCCCAAGCCTGGGCACCTTTTTTGGAGAAAGAATAATAAAGCCTTCATGCGGGTATCATTAGATTTTGTGCCATATTTTCGCAGTCCTTCAATAATAGAACAAACTCAAAATAGACGATGTTACAAAGAGTAAAAATTTGCTGTATTAGTTCGACAGATGAAGCAACAATGGCAATTAAGTTTGGAGCATCTGCTTTGGGACTTGTTGCAAATATGCCAAGTGGACCAGGCGTTATTACAGACGAAGAAATTCTGAAAATAACGAGAATCGTTCCACCGGCAATTTCAACATTTATGTTGACAAGCGAAACATCGGCAGACGAAATTATTGAACATCACAAAAGGACTTTAACAAACACAATTCAAATAGTTGACGAACTAAAAGAAGGGACATACGAGACAATTAAAAAAGCATTGCCTGCCATTAAAATTGTACAAGTAATTCATGTTATAGACGAAAAGACAATTGACGAAGCAATCAGAATTTCACATTTGGTAGACGCCTTACTTTTAGACAGTGGAAACCCTAATTTAGAAATTAAAGAACTTGGCGGAACAGGCAGAGTTCATAATTGGA
>JADZFY010000496.1 GCA_020854215.1 Chitinophagaceae bacterium
TACGCCATCCTAAAATTGAAAACCGGAATATTTTTTTGAATGACATTGTTCAACATGGCTTTTTGGTCCAGACTGATTATTATTCCGCACCCATACCGGTAGAAGAGTTTAACGCATTGAAGCAGGAAGTGAATTTGAAAATGATTCAGTTAATGGAGCAGCTTGGCATTCAGATGTCGAAACTGCCCGGACAGGGTAAATAGCTTTTGCAGACAAAAGAAGCATTATCTCCCGGAAGATGTATGAAATACACCCCTTTCTGTTCTGGAAAACAGCGGCTATTCGGGTTCTTTTACTCGATACAGTTTCGCCAGTTTGTCGCTATAAACCAAACGGTACTTTTTTTCGTTAAATGGTTGTTTTTCCCTGTGGTCCGAAATAACGAACTGGGGAAATTTAGTTACAAAGAGAGCTTGTTCGTAATCTATACTATTAGGCGCTAACATGTATAGCTTTATTCTTTTGTGGTGAATGCGGGCATAAAACTCAACACCCGGTTTGTAGTATTCCGGAATAATAACGCAGTCTGATGCCTTGTTTTTGATCAGTAGCGAGCTCATGATTTTTACACTTTCGTCTACCTCGGCACTCCATGTGAACCAGGAGTGTTCATTAAGATTTTTTGAATTAACGGTAATCATCAACAAGGCTGCCAAACCTATCCAATAGTTGTTATGCGGCCGTTTGCCTGCGATGAACTGTGTGATATACATCAAAATTAATGTGACACTGATTGTGATGAAAATCGTTTTGTGGCTTGAGGTGTCATCGTGAACCATTACCGCGTGCAGGGGTAGCCAAACGATAGAAAGCACAGCATAAATCAGCAGGCTTTTGGGTTGTGCATACCGGCTAAAACATAAAGCAATGGCAATAGCAATAATACCAACGAATGGAAGATACGTGTTTTCTATACCGGTCTGAAATCCGGCATTTAGTCTGATATTGTCCAGGAAAAAATTGGTGTTTGCGTTGGGTTTGAAAGCGGTGTGTATTAAACCCGAGAAGTGACCTCCAATAATATCTGTACTGTATAAAAAAAGTAAAAAAGGCACGGCGATAATATTGCCGATTAGTATTGACCTTAACTTTTGAAATTGGCGACCGATTAAAAGCTGAACGGAGAAATAAACACTCATGATCGCATGACCAAAGAAGAATACCGGGTTAGAAAAATACCCTAAAACAATTGTTGCAACAAGCGATGGCTTATTAAAACTGTTTTCCTTTGTTTGTGTCGCACCAAAATATTGTATGAGCAGCAATAGCGAAAAAAGAACTACAAAAACGTACGACCTGGCAAGCGTCATATAAATGGCTACCGGAATACAGGTTGCAAACCATGATAGTCCAATCAGGGACACAGCCGTGTTGAAGTATTTTCGTGCGAAGTAGAAAAAGAGGGTAATCAGCATCACTCCCGCGATAGCGTTAGGCAGGCGGATCATAAAAGCTGTATCAAACGGCAGACGATTAAACCACCAGGCAATAAAGGTGAAAAGCTTGTGATTGTTGGAAGGCAACAGGATACTCTGCCAAAGCGCACTACTTATATAGTAATTATAGGTCCAGGCTTCATCATATTGTATAGGGATAACAGCACTATACCAGATCGCTTTAAGGAAAACGAAAGCGGTAATGAGATAAAAAAAATAGCGGTCAAAGTCTGGCAGGCATTTTAACCAGCGAACGGTGCTTCGTATCAGCCGTTTGAATTGAACAATGAAATTTTTAAAGGTAGTCTCCAGTTTGTTGAACCGGTAAACACAAAGACTCACCAGCACGAGCAGGAATATATCGGCAACAACTACCAGCATCCTGATATATTGAAAGGACGATATTGTCAGGCGACTCTTGAAAAACGGAATCCAGTTATTGTCTTTTTGTAACAACGCTGCCAGCCATTCAATGAAGCGATCGTAATTTTGGCTAAAGATGAAATGAGTAAAGGAATAGCCTGCGAAGAGCGTAAATGAAACTGCACAAAAAAATGCTAACCTTATTATGAGTGCCATGCATGCCGTTTAAAGAGACGATGTTTATTTTCGCAAACCTGTGTTACTCCCGAAATTTGTGAAAATTTAAAGGTAGTGATATTCAATTAATGGATGAACCCGATAAACAATGCACAAATAAAATGCACTGAATATGACATGCATTTTCACAAAGTTGCCTATCTTAATGCCCCATAAATTTTGAAGGACTATGGAACAGGAACAACTTACCTCTGGTATTGGTACGAGGTTGCAGCATACGCAGTTTGGCCCTGGCGTAATCGTTGCCGTTAAATATGCCACGTATGTTATTTCTTTCATCCACCACGGAATAAAAGAAATTGACAAAACGGATTCCCAGCTTGATGAAATTATCCCTGAGAACGTTACGGCAGAGGTTGAAACGGTTTCAGAAACAGAGAAATCTCTACTTAAAATTTTACGCTTATGGGGAGGTATCACGGAGAAAGTACCGTTGGGTGATAAATGGACGGGAGGCAGTTTACTATTACAGCCGGCAGACCCGTCATTAAAACCAAAAGAAATACCGATTGACGTATTCTTTCATAAAATTGTAATGTTGCGCGACAGACTTCGGGTGCTGGAACAGCAAATCAACGCACACAAGCAGTTGAGTGATGAGGATAAAGTGAACCTGCAACAGTATATTACCCGCATTTACGGTTCGCTCACTACTTTTAATGTACTCTTTAAAAATAAAGA
>JADZFY010000497.1 GCA_020854215.1 Chitinophagaceae bacterium
GTGGAATCGTTGCTTATATAGGCCATCGGCAAGCTTATCCCGTTATCATAAAAGGATTAAAAAGGTTAGAATATCGCGGATACGACAGTGCCGGAGTGGCGCTATTGAATCATGGAATGAAATTGTATAAGAAGAGAGGCAAAGTCGCCAGTCTCGAAGAGGCGGCATTGGGGCAGGATTTAGAAGGGCATGTGGGTATTGGACATACCCGGTGGGCCACACATGGAGAGCCCAGTGACAGAAACGCCCACCCGCATCGTTCGTCCAACGGCAAGCTGGCCATGATTCATAATGGTATCATTGAAAATTTTTCTCAGCTCAAACAGGAGTTAATTAAAAAAGGATATCATTTTCATAGTGATACGGATACCGAAGTACTGTTGTACTTTATTGAAGATATTCAAAAGAACAACAACAGTACAGTTGAAGAGGCATTACGCATTGCATTAAAACGGGTGGTGGGTGCTTACGTGATTGTGCTGATTGACCAGGATAACCCGGATACGCTGATCGCGGCAAGAAAGGGAAGTCCGCTGGTAATTGGTATAGGAAAAGGAGAACACTTTTTGGCGAGTGATGCCTCGCCCATCATTGAATACACGAAAGAAGTAGTGTACGTGAATGATTATGAGATAGCGATTGTTAAACCCGACGAACTCGTTCTCAAGAATCTCGGAAATGAAAGGCAAACACCATTTATTCAGAAGTTAGATCTGGAACTGGCAGCAATCGAAAAAGGGGGCTACGACCATTTCATGCTGAAGGAAATCTTTGAACAGCCGCATACTATTTATGATTGTTTACGGGGCAGGCTCGATATTGCCAGTGGCACAATAACGATGTCGGGTATTCAAAACAATATAGACCTGATCAAAAACGCGAATCGTATTTTAATTATAGCCTGTGGTACTTCCTGGCACGCCGGTTTGGTTGCAGAATATGTGATTGAAGAACTATGCAGAATACCCGTGGAAGTTGAATACGCCTCAGAATTCAGATACAGAAACCCCATCATCCACAAGGGAGATATGATCATTGCCATTTCGCAAAGTGGCGAAACTGCAGATACACTTGTGGCCATCGAACGGGCAAAGGAACAGGGTGCTGTAATTTTGGGCATTGTTAATGTAGTGGGTTCGTCAATTTCCCGAATTTCACATGCCGGCGCCTACACCCATGCCGGGCCGGAAATTGGAGTGGCCAGTACCAAGGCGTTTACTGCCCAGCTTACCGTACTCACCATGGTAGCCTTGTTAATCGCAAAGGAAAGAAATACGATAAGTAACGACCGGTATTTACGCCTGATGAATGAATTAAATGAGGTTCCGGAAAAAGTGAAGCAAACCCTGGAAACAGCAGATAAGATAAAAGCAGTAGCCCTAAAATACAAAGACGTTTCCAACGCGCTTTTTTTAGGTCGGGGTTATAATTTCCCCATTGCATTGGAAGGTGCACTAAAGCTCAAAGAGATATCCTATATCCATGCGGAGGGATATCCGGCTGCAGAAATGAAACATGGCCCAATAGCATTGGTTGAAGAAACATTACCCGTGGTATTTGTGGCCACAAAGGATAGTTTTCACGAAAAAATTATCAGCAACATTCAGGAAATAAAAGCACGCCGCGGAAAAGTTATTGCGGTAATTACCGAAGGTGATGAAACCATTAAAGGCATGGCAGACGATGTATTGACGGTGCCGGAAGCAGATGAGCTGATAGCCCCGATAATCAGTACCGTTCCGTTACAACTACTTTCTTATTATATAGGTGTGGCGAAGGGTTTTGACGTGGACAAACCGAGAAACCTCGCTAAGAGTGTAACGGTGGAGTAGGCGGGAAGAAGATAACGCTGAATAGTGAAAGTGGGAACCGTGATGTTTGAGATTCGTTTCCGGTGTTTAAGTTTAAAATGCGCTATTCGGGTTTTGCATACAATTTGCCCACATACGTAAACAGATTTGAAAACGGAGCGCTGATCTGATCGGAGATATCAAATTTGAAATTTCAAATTCCAAACGCACACATGAATCAAATTAACAAGAGACCAATTGATTCGCTGGGATACAATTTCATAACTGCGGAATTCTTACCACAGGGAAAAGATGAATATCATCTTAGAAATATGCAGAATAGAAGCGGGATTCACTACCGTGGGTTAACGGCATGGGAGATAGAAGTGCTGGTGAGGAATGGGAATACTTCTGACGACTGGAATAAATTACTCGTGTCTGATGCGTTTAATCCGGATCTTGTCAAGAACTGTAAGTTCTTCGGACTGGTTCGGATTGGAAAATTAGAGCCTTATTATCTCGAGTACCATAATCTGCGTATGCCGGTTGGGTTATATAACAGTACCATCATCAGTTGTGATTTTGGTGACAATGTGGTGGTGGATAACGTAAACTACCTGTCGCACTATATTATTGGTAGTGAAGTTATCCTGGTAAATATTCATGAATTGGCCACCACCAGTGCGGCTAAATTTGGAAATGGTATTATTAAGGAAGGAGAGCACGAGAACATACGGATATGGTTGGAAATTTGTAATGAAAATGGTGGCCGAAAAGTGATTCCCTTTACCCGTATGTTACCGGGTGATGCGTGGCTTTGGGCAAAGTACAGGGATGACGAAATGATGCTGGAGAAGTTCAAGCAGTTTACACAAAACGAGTACGACGTAAAAAGAGGATATTACGGAAAAATAGGCGACCGAACCATTATTAAGAATACCAGTATTATAAAAGATGTTTGGATTGGTTCAGACGCCTATATTAAAGGTGCCAACAAACTAAAAAACCTCACCGTCAATTCTTCGCCTGACGCGCCTTCACAAATAGGTGAGGGCTGTGAGATGGTAAACGGTGTTATAGGATTAGGCTGCAAATCATTTTATGGTGTAAAGGCCATTCGTTTCATTATGGCCTCACATTCGCAGTTGAAATATGGTGCCCGCCTGATCAATTCTTATCTGGGTAATAATGCCACCATATCCTGCTGCGAGGTACTTAATTCCCTTATTTTCCCCTTTCACGAACAGCATCACAACAATTCCTTTTTGTGTGCAGCCACAATTATGGGGCAGAGTAATATGGCTGCGGGCGCCACCATAGGGTCTAACCACAATTCCCGCAGTCCGGATGGCGAATTAATTGCAGGGCGTGGCTTTTGGCCCGGGCTTTGCGTGAGTCTCAAACATAATTCGAAATTCGCTTCATTTAATATTCTCGCCAAAGGCGATTACCCCTGCGAATTAAATATTCCCTTTCCGTTTGCACTCATTAGCAACGACGTTGCCAATGACCAGTTGGTAGTGATGCCCGCATATTGGTATATGTATAATCTTTACGCCCTCACACGGAACGAATGGAAATATCACGACAGGGATGCCCGTATTGAAAAGGAGCAAAACATTGAGTTCGACTCCCTGGCACCGGATACGATTAATGAGTTGCTCCATGCTTTGCAACTTTTGTGTTTGTTTACGGGAAAGGCTTTTCTGAAAAGAAATGGTTCAGCCGAACAAAAGTCTGATCGGGCATTCATAAAGGCTGGCAAAAAGCTATTGGAAACGAAGGATAAAACGGTGGAGGAACTGGAGGTTTTGGCGGAAGGGTTAGAGAACAGCGATCGGAAAGCAGTGATTGTAAAAGTGCAGCAAGCCTATTCAATTTTTACAGAATTGATACAGTTCTATGCGGTAACCCAATGTATCAACCGGTGTATGGAAAACGGTGTGAGGTCATTTCCGAATTTTATCAAACAAATATCTTCTCCGCTTAAAAGAAAGGAATGGCTGAATGTAGGTGGTCAACTGATTCCGGCTCAGGAAGTGAAAAAATTCAGGGAGCACGTACGCA
>JADZFY010000498.1 GCA_020854215.1 Chitinophagaceae bacterium
ACCGTGCAGACATTTGTGCTACCTATACGCCTTCCGCAAGGAAAAACAAAAGATTCAACAGCACGTGGAGTTTTAACCTTTACAACGTGTACAACCGCAGGAACCCCTATTTTGTTTATGTAGATATAAACCAGGATGACAAAGCATTGCAGGGGAAAATGGTTTATCTTTTTCCTGTCACACCTGCTATTGGCTGGAGTTTTAAATTTTAATGAATGAACGACTTGATGAAAATAGCACTTCAGGAATTATCGGCAGCCCTGAGAAAATTTAACCGGTATATCAACATCATCGTATTCACGTATTCGCTGTTATTGATCACCGGCTGTGAAAAAAATTTTGATGTCGCATTGAATTCCGGTGATTCTCAATTGGTAGTGGAAGCGTATATCAACAACGCGATTCCGGAATACAACTACGTCATCCTCAGCAAGAGCCAGACGCTGGATAATTCCGATTTAAAAAGCATTCCGGTAAAAGGTGCTGTGGTAAAAATAACCGCAGGAACTGCTCAATCCAATCATACCATAGATTGGGACAAAAACTCCACCGTCATTCTAAAAGAAGGTCCGCTTCCAGGTGCGCCCACAGCTATAAGCGATGGTGTATATACAGACCCTGCCCTGCATACTGATCCCGGCAAGGCTTTACAAGGTACGTCGGGAACCTGGTATTTACTGGAAATAGCGGTTGGGGAAAATACCTACTACGCCACCACGTCAATACTACAACCGCTGCCTATCAGCCTGAGTACCGGGTTTCATTTCGTTGAAAACGACGGCATCGAAAAAGGGCGGATAACGGTTCAGTTCAATGATCCGGATACCGCCGGCAATTGCCAGTTATTTTACTGGAGGCATAGCGATAACAAAAACAGCTTTGGCTGGGGAAGTCTTGGCACTAGCAGAAGAATCATCAATTCAGACGAAAACAACAATGGGAACAACACAAATATTACCAACTCCTACGGATATGTAAAAGGCGATTGGGTAACTTGCTATATGGCTCATGTAACCCGTGATGTGTACAACTTCTGGGATAGCTATAATAAAGCGAGAAATAACAGAGGACTTTTGTCAACGCCATCGTCATTAATGGGTAATATCGTTGGCAACAATGTAACCGGCTGCTTCAGCGGGTTATCCATTAGTTCCGCTACAATCCAAATGGATTAGAGGCATACTATCTAAATCACACGAACGGGAATATTATTGTGGAGCAAATACTTCTTGAGCTCGGGAATAGCGATTTCTTTAAAATGAAAAATACTGGCAGCTAAAGCCGCATCGGCTCTCCCTTCATTGAATACGGATACAAAATGTTCCATCCTGCCTCCGCCACCACTGGCAATAACAGGAACGGATAGTTGCGTAGAAAGAGATCGGGTGATATCCAGTGCAAAGCCCTGTTTTGTGCCATCGTGATTCATGGAGGTTAGTAAGATTTCGCCGGCGCCAAGGTCCACGGCCTGTTTTGCCCAATCCACGCATTTTGCCTCCGTTTTTGTTCTTCCGCCGTTGAGGTACACATACCACTCGCCGTCTTCTTCCTTGCGGGTATCAATCGCAAGGACCACACACTGGCTTCCAAATTCTTTTGCCAGTTCATTAATCAATTTGGGGTTTTTAAAAGCGGCGGTATTCACTGATATCTTGTCTGCACCGTTTTGCAATAACACGTTCACATCTTCCACACTGCTGATACCGCCACCCACGGTAAAAGGAATATTGATATGATGGGCAATACGATTGGCCAGTTCACTGAGTGTTTTTCTTTTTTCCACTGTTGCGGTTATATCCAGAAACACCAGTTCGTCGGCACCCTCCCTGGCATACAATGCCCCTAACTCCACGGGATCGCCGGCATCACGCAGGTTTACAAAATTGGTTCCTTTTACGGTGCGTCCGTCTTTAATATCAAGACAGGGTATAATGCGTTTGGAAAGCATGGGATGATTTCTAGTTTATGGTTTATTATTTGGAAGTTATTGCTCACGATTACGGAATTTCTGCCCTTTTATTCCTGATTTATTCAGGTAATTCATAAATGCCGCGATACCGGCAGACAATCCTTCGTATTGAGTATATACCTCGTTAAATTCTGACTCAGTAATGAACTTTTGATCGAGCACGCGGTACAACTGAGATCTAACTTCTCCGCATGATCCTTTGGCGATGCTAAGGAAATTAACAAACTCCAGTCTTGATGCTCTTTCAAACCCTTCCGCTATATTATCCATAACAGAACCGGCAGAAGACTTTATCTGTTCCTTAAGCTTATATTCTTTTGCGAAACTTTCCTTTTGAGTAAAGTGAAATATCTTTAGGGATAGCATTCTTGCCTGCTTCCAAATCTCCAGTTCTTCAAATTTTAAAACAGTAGGCATAATTTCATTTCATTAGCAGGCTTAAAACTACAAACTATAAACTGTAAACTATAAACTATAAACTATAAACTTCTTAACTCATCTAAAACTATCCTTCCCTCATAAATTGCTTTACCAACTATTGCACCCGTACATCCGGCATCTCGCAAGGCATACAAATCATCCATCGAACTTACCCCTCCGCTGGCGATAAAATGCAACGACGGAAATTTGTGAATGATATTTTTATAAAGCTCAATAGCAGGTCCCTCCAGTTTTCCATCCTTACTCACATCGGTACAAAAAATTTGCTGCATGCCATGCGCTATGTATTTATCAATAAAATCATATACCCAGATTTCAGTAGTTTCCAGCCAGCCACCTATCGCAATCCGCTCTTCTTTTACATCGGCACCTAAGAGAAATTTATCGGCGCCGAAAGTGGTAAACCATCTCACCAGTTCTCCTTCATTTTTAACTGCAATGCTGCCCACTGTTGCGAGTGCCGCACCGGAATTAAAAACGATACGTACATCCTCCTCCCGCTTAATGCCTCCGCCAAAATCAATGCTTAACCCTGTTTTGCCTGCTATCGTTTCGAGTACTTTCCAGTTTTTAACCTGACCTGCTTTTGCACCATCCAAATCCACAAGGTGAAGACGCTGTAGTCCGGCGTCTTCAAACTGTTTTGCCACTTCCAGCGGATGTTCATTATATACTTTCTTTTGGGCATAATCACCCTGCGTAAGCCGTACACATTTACCATCTATGATATCAATGGCGGGAATAATCTCCATATCCTGTTTTACTATGTTTAAAAATTAATGGCAGCGCTCGATAAAATTTTTTAAGATACGCTCGCCTGTATCTGCACTCTTTTCGGGATGAAACTGCACACCGTAGAAATTACCGCTGTGCAACGCTGAACTGTAACGAAGCAAATAGTCAGTGGACGCAATGGTATGTTCTCCGGCGGCAGCATAATAGCTGTGCACGAAATACACATACGCGTTTTCCGGAACCGAATGAAACAGATCGGTTTTGAGATTGCAAATTGTATTCCATCCTATCTGGGGAATTTTTATCTTGTCTGATGCTAACGCCGGAGCACTGTTAAAACGTTTTACATCCTCATTAAAAATATGCAGACAGTTGACGTTATTTTCTTCTGAAAAGCGACACATCAGTTGCATTCCAAGGCAAATACCCAGCACGGGTTGGGTAAGGTGTTTAATCACATCGTCTAATTTTCTTTCCTTTAGATACTGCATTGCGCTACTGGCTTCACCCACACCCGGAAAAATTACCTTATCTGCTTTTGTAATCTCTTCCACATCATCTGTTACTTTTGCCTGCAATCCAATTCGCTCTAATGCATACAAAACCGATTGAATATTCCCGGCATTGTATTTAATAATTACCAGATTCATAGTATCTTTATTTTTTCGCGGAAATAGCTCAGTTGGCAGAGCATCAGTTTCCCAAACTGAAGGCCGCGGGTTCGAATCCCGTTTTCCGCTCTCATTTTAATATTGTTTTCAAGAAGCTTTCTGTGGTCATTTTCACATCCGGATTTTCAGTTAGTGCTTTAATGTACGCACTTCCAATTATTGCTCCGTTCGCATATTTGCATGCCGATATAAAAGTGCCTTTGTCTTTAATACCAAAGCCAACCAGTACCGGATTATTCAACTTCAAGTGTTGCAGCTTCTGCAAATACAACTCCACTTCTGAAAAATTTTTATCCTTACCGGTAGTAGACGAAGATGAAACCGCATAAATAAATCCGGTACTCAGGGCATCTATCTTTCGGATTCTTTCCACTGAGGTTTCCGGGGTAACCAGAAAAACAAAATCTAAACCATATTTTTTCATCACAGGTCCAAATTCTGTTTCGAACTCCCGGATAGGCAGGTCGGGTAATATCAACCCGTCAATTCCAACAGCAGAAGCATCGGCACAAAATTTCTCAAATCCATATTGTAACACAGGATTCAGATACCCCATTAATATCACGGGGAGTGTTATGCCACTGCCTTCATCCGATGCAGCCCGTCGCATATCGCGTAACTGTTCAAATAGTACTTTTATCGTCATCCCGTTCTGCAGCGCCACGCTACCGCTTTCCTGGATTACCGGACCGTCAGCCAACGGATCGCTGTAGGGCATACCCAGTTCAATGATATCTGCACCATTTTCTTCCAACGCTTTCATTACCTGCAATGTACTTTCGAGGTGAGGATACCCCGCTGTAAAATAGATATTCAGCACATTGTTGTTCTTCGATCTAAATAATTGTTGTAATCTGCCCATGTAGCCTGCTGTAAAATTGATGTTATTTTTCTTTAAAGTCTAACCGGTATTTATTTCCAAATCAAATGCTGATGATCAACATCCGGAGAATCACTCTTCCGAAATCACTTTTCTCCCAAAAGTTTACCCCAAACCCTTCACTTGTCATTCGTTACCCATCGCTGCCATATAAGCCGCCATATCCTTGTCACCTCTTCCGCTCAGGCACACAATAACGGTATCCTTTGCCGTTAGTTTCATCTTATTCAACCCGGCTATTGCGTGGGCACTTTCCAATGCGGGGATAATGCCCTCAAGACGGGTAAGCTCAAATGCTGCGTCTATCGCTTCTTTATCCGTTGCACTTAAAAACAACGCCCTTCCGGTTGCGAACAAATGCGCATGGAGCGGGCCAATGCCCGGATAGTCCAGTCCTGCTGAAATACTGTGCGGCTCCACCACCTGCCCATCAGCGGTCTGCATCACCAGGCTTTTACTTCCATGCAAAATTCCGGGTTTACCCAACTGAGTTGTAGCTGCGCTCCTGCCACTGGTAACACCACAACCTGCCGCCTCTACAGCCACCAGCTGAACGGAAAAGTCTTCGAGATAATGGTAAAATGCCCCGGCCGCATTACTGCCACCGCCCACGCAGGCAACAACATGTGTGGGCATTTCATTACCCGTATGCTCTTTAAGTTGCCAGCGCATCTCTTCACTGATAATACTTTGAAAGCGGGCTACCATATCGGGGTAAGGATGAGGACCAACTACACTGCCGATGATATAGTGGGTATCTACCGGATTATTGATCCAGTCGCGGATTGCTTCATTAGTAGCATCTTTCAGCGTTTTGCTTCCACTGGTTGCAGGAATTACCTCCGCTCCTAACATTTTCATTCTGGCCACGTTGGGTGCCTGCCGCTCAATATCTTTTTCTCCCATATACACCACGCATTTCATATTCATCAACGCACATACCGTTGCAGTTGCCACTCCGTGTTGTCCCGCGCCGGTTTCTGCAATAATACGATGCTTGCCTAATCGTTTTGCCAGTAGCAATTGCCCGATCGTATTATTGATCTTATGGGCCCCGGTATGATTCAAATCTTCTCTTTTCAGGAAGAGAGTCGCACCGTGTTTTTCGCTTAATCTTTTTGCATGATATAAAGGTGAAGGGCGCCCCACGTAGTCCTTTAGCAAGGCTCTGAATTCGCGTTGAAACCCCTCTTCATAAATAATATTCAAATAATTGCTTTTCAGCTCCTCTACATTGGGATATAACATTTCCGGAATAAAGGCACCGCCGAAGGTTCCGTAGTAGCCAAAAATATCCGGTTGTTCAAATGTGCCTTTATACCTGGCAAGCGCTATTGTTCGGTTAATCATTTCACAAATTGTTTAAATACATCGTTCATTTTAAAAGCAAACGTTGAAACCATCGCTATGCGGAGTCTCTGACTCCGCATTTATATGTTCTCCATAGTCTCCGACTATGTCTTTATTACTTCCACATCAATTATTCCCGGCTTGCCTGAATAATTTGTCGCACTTGAATACACATAATCTTCCGAAAAATTTACAATGCCTCCTCTTACCGGGTTTTCATGAATGTAATTGAGCTTCATTTCTGTAAATTCAGGACTAAAACACTCCTCGGGATGACTACTATTCGTCCAAATCTGATAGTTTTCATTTTTACTGTTTCTTGTTCCATAATATTTAAACTGGTGCAGCATCCATAATCTCCGGCTTTCAGCATCACTCTCAATAACAGTTATCATAGTATGATGCGTATGCTTTTTAAAATCTCTTATAATATCACTCAGGGTAATCTGCCTGTTTCCGGCCCTGGCAATTAAATGTACATGATTACTCATAACCACAAAAGCGTTTAATACTAATCCTTTCTTCAACTGGCAATGTTTAAACGAATCCACAAGTATATCCTTATATATCTTTCGCGTAAACAAATCAATCCATCCACAAACCGTAAACGTAAGAAAATAGGTAGCAAACTGATCGCGGATAGCGTAGCCATCCCTGAAAATGGTGTTATTCATAATGCAAAGTTTTAAACTTTGAAGAACATAGGGCGTACGAAGTCAGAGACTTCGTACAGCAACGGCATACGAGAAAAATTCCCTCCCATAGTACGATCGTTACCGCAACGCATCTACAAACTGTTTCACTTTCTTCATATCCTTTACACCCGGGCTGCTTTCCAGTTTACTATTCACATCCACCGCAAAAAAATGCTCACGTTGATTTCCATTTGCAAAGGTTTTCAACTCACTTACTTCATCAATTCCAATACCACCACTGAGTAAAAAAGGTTTATTGATGAATACATTATCCAGCACTTTCCAATCAAATTTTTTTCCGCTTCCCCCATAACTGTGCCAGTCCGTATCAAACAAAAAGAGATCGCTCACGTCCCGGTATTCCCTGATCTTCCAGTCCACATTGTCTTCTTCTTTAATTCGAAATACTTTGATGATTGGCACCTGGTCGCTTATCCGTTCGCATAACCTCGGAGATTCATCACCGTGCAGTTGCACCATATACAATCCGTACTTTTCCACGTTTTTCATCACCTCGTCGTAATCTGAATTCACAAACACACCCACCTTATTGATTTTCAACCGGGCTTTCTTCAGTCCATCCTCTGCTATCTTTCCCACAACGTATCTTGGCGATTTATGATAAAAAATAAATCCGGCAAATTCAACCCCCATCTCATCCAGCTGATACACCTGGTCTAACCGCGTATTTCCGCATACCTTTATATGCATAGCGTTTAATTTATTAACTGCGCCGCAAATCCTGCAAACGCTATACCCGGATCATCAGCCTTCATAAAATTCTCACCCATCAAAAATCCCCGGTACCCGTATTGTTTTAAAAGAGCGATCGTTTCAACACTCCCGATACCGCTTTCCGATATCTTAAATTTGTCTGCCGGAATTAACCTACTCAGCGATATCGAAGTATCTATATTCACCTCAAAGGTCTTGAGATTCCGGTTATTCACGCCAACAATGTCTACTTCTTCGCAAATATGCTCCAGTTCCTGTTCATTGTGTATTTCAAGCAATACTTCCAGTCCCAGATTTTTAGCGGCAATCGCCAGTGACCTCACGGCTGCCGGGCTTAAATTAGCAGCAATCAGCAGTATCACATCCGCGCCGTATGCTTTCGCCTCAATGATCTGGTAGGGGTCAATCATAAAGTCTTTTCTTAAAATCGGAATGGCATTTACCCTTGCTTTAACCAGATCATCCATACTCCCTCCAAAGAATAATTCATCTGTGAGTACCGACAAACCTGAAGCACCAGCTGTTGCATAGGCAGTTGTAACAGTTGATGGGTTTGCTCCGGCATTGATCCAGCCTTTTGAAGGCGACTTTCTCTTAAACTCCGCTATAATACCCGTTTTAGACTCGTCTAACAGAAACTGTTTCAACGATAAAACGGGACGCCGAAAGCTTTCCATTTTCTCCAAAACCGCTACCGGTGTCGTTTGTTTCCGTTCAGTTACTTCAATTTTTTTTTGTTCAATTATCGTTTCTAAAATATTCTTCATTGTATTTCTCTTGCGATATAAAATTTTTGAGGTTAAGACCCATTCAATTCATGATTACGCATTCATTCCGTGTGCATCTTACTGTAACTCCTGTAGTTTTTTCAGTGCGTTCAACGCTTTTCCGCTTTCCATGCTTTCCACTGCGGCAAGATACGCATCGTTATAACTTGCGTAGGCTCCGGTGCATTGTAATGCCATGGCTGCATTGGCCAACACCACCGCATTTTGTGCCCAGGTACCTTCACCACTAATTATTGTCAAAAACAACCGGGCGGCTTCCTCTACGGTATTGCCACCATAAATATCTGAGGCAGACACCGCACGTTTTCCTAATTGTGCAGGCGTAAGGATAAACTCTCCCTGCTGTGTAATTACTTTTGTATCGTTGGTTAAGGAAATCTCGTCATAACCGTCGAGACTATGGATAATGGTGAAAGCATTTCCCGTACCCTGCAACAGGTAGTTGTATATTCTTGCCATCTCCAAATTATACACACCCACGAGTTGGAAGCCCGGCCTTGCCGGGTTTACCATCGGACCGAGCATATTAAAAAAAGTTCGTACTGCTAAATTCTTCCTGATAGCGCCAACCGCTTTTAAAGCAGGATGAAAAAGCGGCGCATGCAAAAAACAGATATTTGCTTCATCCACTTCCTTCAGGAGCTGACCCTGATCAGACTTAAACCGATATCCCAATTGCTCCATTACGTTAGATGCTCCACTTACAGAGGTTGCACCGTAGTTTCCATGCTTCACCACTTTTTGTCCGGTGCCGGCTACAATAAAACACGCAAGGGTTGAAATATTAAAAGTGTTTTTTCCATCGCCACCCGTACCTACTATATCAATTGTTTGATAACCGGGTAAAGACACCGGCACACAAAGCTCGAGTAACGCATCGGCAAAACCCTGCAACTCCTCAATGGTTATAGTACGCATAAGGTACACCGTTACAAAAGCGGTTATTTCACTGTCATTGTACACTCCTTTGGAAATGTTTACCAGCACTTCTTTAGCTTTCTGCCGCGAAAGGGTTTTATAAGCAAAAAGGTCTTGCAGTATTTTTTTCATCGCCTGGCGGGAATTTATGGTTCTTTATTAATGTTTGTTCAAGTATCGTTTTGTTTTTACGATGGGTTTAACCAGTTTCGCATCAGTTTTTCTCCATCCGGCGTCAACACACTTTCGGGATGAAATTGAACGCCCTGAACATCATAGTGTTTGTGTTTTAGCGCCATGATGTACTGATTTTCATCCCGTGCCGTTACTGCTAACTGTTCGGGAAAACTATTGTCGCTTACAATCCAGCTATGATAGCGCCCAACTACCATATTTTCAGGTAGTTCATCAAATAAGTTGCCTCCACTTTCTTTATTTAACTGAACGGTACTGGATACCCCGTGATATACCGTACTCAGGTTTTCCAGTTTACCTCCAAACACTTGTGCTATTGCCTGATGCCCCAGGCATACACCCAATATTGATTTTGTGGGCGCATACGCTTTGATCAGCGGCAGTAACAAACCGGCTTCTTCTGGTAATCCAGGACCGGGAGACAGAATAATCTTGTCATAGTTGTCCACTTTGTCCAGACTAATCTGGTCGTTACGGTACACGTCCACTTTCTGGTGTAATATCTTTTCCACCATATGCACCAGGTTATAGGTAAAAGAATCATAGTTATCAAGAACTAATATTTTCATTTCTGCTAAAGGTATTATGTGTTAGAATGTATATTATGGTGTCTATATTGTTTGCTCTGATGAATACAGTAGCATCACGCTTTCACTATTCAAATTTGCTCAGCAAGTTCCACAGCTTTCTTTAACGCATTTAATTTATTATTTACTTCCTGAAGTTCGCTCTCCGGGTTAGACGCAGCCACTATGCCAGCGCCGGCCTGCGAAATCAGTGTATTATTTTTGCTTAAAAATGTTCGTATCATTATTGCGTGGTTGCAACTACCGTTAAAGCCCATAAAACCTATAGCACCTCCGTAATAGCTCCTTGAGGTAGGTTCATAGGTGTCAATCAACTGCATTGCCTTATACTTGGGCGCACCACTTAATGTACCTGCCGGAAAAGTAACAGCTAACAGGTGAAAAGGATTTGTGCCCGCCTTCACATTAGCGGTAACCTCACTAACCAAATGAATAACATGTGAATAGTATTGCACTTGTCGGTAGTGTTTTACCGCAACATCGTTACATAACCGGCTCAGGTCATTTCTCGCCAGGTCAACCAGCATTACATGCTCCGCATTTTCTTTCGGATCACTCAACAACTTTTCGGACATCTGCTGGTCGGTTTCATCATTACCGGTACGTTTAAATGTTCCTGCAATCGGATGCACAACAGCCTTCCCGTTTTTTATGATCAGCTGACTTTCCGGAGATGAACCCATTAATCGGTAGTTGCCATAATCGAAATAGAAAAGATAAGGTGAAGGATTAATATTTCGCAGACTGCGGTACACATTAAAGTCGTCCCCGGTGAAGCCTCTCGCGAATCTCCTGCTGAGTACAATCTGAAAAACATCGCCCCGGTGACAGCTTTTTATTCCTTTATGTACCATCTCACGATATGCTTCGTCGGTCATATTGGATGTTTCCATCCCGGTGGTTTTAAAGGGAAACACGGGAACATCTTTACTTCTGATCAACGACTCCACCAACGCTGCATCACTTTCAATCCCCGAAATACAATTTTCACAGAGATACATTTCGTTTTTAAAATGATTGATGGCGATTACATACTGGTAAAGGCGGTATCGCATAAGCGGTATGGTATCAAACACCTGATAACCATCGGAGTGTTCCGCTCCATGATCGAGTAAGGTAATGGTATCAAAAAACTGAATGGCATCGTAAGAGGTATAGCCGTAGAGCCCCTGTACAGAAGCTACGATTCGATCCGGAGATGTTTCCACATCAAACCGTTGCATAAAATCCCAAAGCAATTGTGGAACTTCCGCAGGATGTTTTACTGAAATATGCTCCGGTGGCTGTGCCGGTAACTTAAATTCTATTGCCCGCTGACTGGTAATTTCCATACCAGCTATTGCATTGATGCAAATAAATGAAAAGCTGTTTTCAGCCGTGTGGTAATCGGTACTCTCCAGTAAAATGGTATCACGAAAGCGATCCCGTAACCTTAAGTAAATACCTACCGGTGTGTACACATCGGAAAGCATTATTTTGTAGCGTGTTTTTATTTCAATTTTCTTCATCGTCGGTTTATTCCTTTGTCATAAAAAAACCCCGGTGATTACCGGGGCTTGAATATTATTCTATACTTACATACCAAAATGGCATTACAAGCCCCATAAAGAGTTTGTATGCCACCACCAGTATTTATTGATAATTTTTTGCATGATTGGGAAACAAATGTCTATGGTTTTTTGTTAAAAAAAAAATTTTGACATAGTTTTTCAAAATTATTTTCAATCCACTCTAACAGATTTACTTCAATGGAACAAAAAAGGTTACTCTCACTCGATTTTATGCGGGGTTTGATAATGGTGTTGTTAACACTGGAAGCCGCGGGACTCTATCATGTATTCAATGATGCTACGGAGGGAAGCTGGTGGCACAATATTGCTATCCAATTTGAGCATCACGAGTGGAATGGACTCCATTTTTGGGATCTGATTCAACCAGGCTTTATGTTTATTGCCGGTACGGCAATGGCTTATTCGTTACACAAACAACTACAGAATGGCATTGCGTGGACACAATCATTCCGCAAAGCACTGAAACGAAGCGGCTGGCTCTTTTTCTGGGGAGTATTGGATTATGCGGTAAAAAGGGATGGACTGGCATTTGAACTCTGGAATGTTTTGACACAGCTTTCCTTTACCATGCTTGTTGCTTTTCTGATATTCCGGCTCAGTTCTAAAACACAAATCATTATTTGCGTGGGCATTTTAGTACTAACCGAAATTTTGTACCGTTTTACTCATGTTCCGGGTTTCGATCAGCCTTTTACAGACCAGCATAATTTTGGTAATTATGTTGATCTGCTGCTTATGAACAAAATTAATGATGATGGCTGGGTAGCTATTAATTGTATCCCCACCGCAGTGCATACCATTGCGGGTGCACTTGCCGGAAAACTCTTACTCAGTCAACATGCCCATAAAACAAAGCAATTACTTATCTGGGGCGCCATTTGCCTGGTAATTGGACTGGGGTTAGACTGGTTGCACATAACGCCCATCATCAAACGCATTGCCACAACGTCGTTCACACTCGCGTCTCTGGGCTGGTGTTTGCTCGGACTCGCAGCTTGTTATTGGTGGATTGATATCCGAAATCATCGCCGATATCTTTTGTTCTTCACCGTAATTGGCATGAACTCCATCTTTATATACCTGTTTTTCGGTATTGTTGGCAGTCGGTGGTTTAACGACTATATTGGTGCGCTTAGCAACGGCTTGATGAGCATGGCAAATTTTCCGCAGCTCTTAATGGACATCCTCACCTGCCTGGTGATATTTGCGCTGGAATGGGGCCTCTGTTATTTCTTATACAAGAAGAAGATATTCTTTAAACTATAAGAACAATCCTGTACCCCACCCCTTACCTATAGTGCATTCAGCGGAACACGTTCCGCTGCAGCACCTGAATGCGTTACAATGAAGTTATTGATGGCGATCAAATTTGATGTGGCTCTATGGATACCTGTTGATAGTTGTACATTTCTTTTTTTCTCCGGTCTTAATAACGGAGATATCAATATATTTTGCCGTTCCGTTACTGGAAGCTTCAAATTGTTTGGCTTTTTTATCTGCATATTCCGGGGTGTATCCCACCGCCATAACTACTTTGTGATTTTCGATTAAACCCATAGCCAAATACAAATAGGCGCCTAATTCTGCCGCTTTAAAATCATTCATTTTTTTCAGGATTTACGTAACTCCAACTGCTTAAATCCTCTTCTTAAACTTTTGTATTGTACTATTCTACAGAAGTCCTGAAGGCATTTTTTAACGGGCGGCAACTTAGTATTTTTCAGAAATTACGGAGGAAGATACATCATAGAAATTTTTGGAAATTGCTATACGGCATATTTAAGTTGGAAACGGAGAAACTCCCGGATGAGTCCATTGCCCGTCAGCACTCTTTTAAACCCAGGGGAATATTAACAGCCAGACCGCCTTCTGCCGTTTCTTTGTATTTGCTGTTCATATCAATCGCAGTGTCCCACATTGTTTTTACAATGGCATCCAATGATACTTTTGCATAGTCCGGCGTGCTTTGAAGTGCGAGTTGGGCAGCGGTAATGGCTTTGATGGCGCCCATTGTATTTCTTTCTATGCAGGGTATCTGCACCAGCCCCGCAATGGGATCGCAGGTTAGACCCAGGTGATGTTCCATCGCAATTTCGGCAGCCATCAGGGCTTGCTTTTGCGTACCACCCATCGCTTCTGTTAATGCGCCTGCCGCCATAGCTGATGAAACACCAATTTCGGCCTGGCAGCCACCCATTGCTGCAGAAATAGTAGCGCCTTTTTTAAAAATACTTCCAATTTCAGATGCGGTTAATAAAAACCTGATGACGTTTTCTTCACTGTCGCCGCCACAAAAGATGATATGATACAATAGTACCGCGGGTACTACACCTGCTGCCCCATTGGTAGGTGCGGTCACTACGCGGCCGAAGGATGCATTTTGTTCATTAACCGCGAGCGCAAAACAACTCACCCAGTCAATGATGTAACTGAATCCGTTACCACCCTCCTTAATAACGTTAACCCATTCTGCATAGTTATGGTAGGACCTACCCTGCAACATTTTTTTATTCAGTGCGGCCGCGCGACGTTTTACATTCAATCCTCCGGGAAGCGTTCCCTCCGAGTGACATCCCCTGTACACACATTCCTGCATTACGCGATAAATCTGAAGAAGGCGTTTTTTTGTTTCTTCTTCCGGACGCCAGGTATTTTCGTTTTCCAACACAACCTCATAAATGCTTAACCCTTTCATACACCAATGCAGCAAATCAGAAGCCGTGTTGATGGGAAAGGGCAGTTGAACCTCCGTCTTTTCGCCATTCTCCCCCCCCTCCTGCTGCACAAAACCACCGCCTACAGAGTAGTAAGTTTCTGATACAATTTTTCCATCCTGAAGAGTTGCGTTGAACGTAAGTGCATTGGGATGAAAAGGCAGCGATTGTCTCATCAGAAAAACAATATCTTTCTGAGGATGGAACGATATGCTTTGCGTGCCCCGTAACTTCAACCGGCTGTACTGTTCAATATCCCGAATATAGGAATGGATACTATCAACAGCAAAGCATTCAGGGTCTTCACCACTTAAACCTAATTGAACCGCTATATCGGTGCCATGTCCTTTACCCGTTTTGGCAAGGGACCCATACAGCAAAACCTGAACGGTGCAAACTTGATCGAGGAAATGCTTTTCAGCCAGGCTGGCTGTAAACAGTTGTGCCGCCCGCCAGGGGCCCAAAGTGTGGGAACTGGACGGACCAACTCCTATCTTAAACATATCAAATACGGAAATCGCTTCGTGAGGCAAGGCAATGGAATTTGTATAAAGATAACCACTTTGAAAGAGATACCCGGTTTTAGGTTGTATTTCATATTGTCGCAACAAATTTACTTCCCAGTAGATGAATCGCTATCAGGTATCAGCAGCAGCAAGTGTAGATACCTCCTTAGGTCGGCATGACAAGCGGCATAATATATCTTGAGCAGCAGTGCTTATGTTCAGCGATTGCACAATGTTGAACATTGCACTACAGTTTGTCATGCCGACCTAAGGAGGAATCTGTGTTTGTACCACCCGAAAAAGTACTATATGCGAAAACCCGGAATGCACGCCGGTTTTAGGTTGCCTATCTTGTTGCCGGTTGGTGTTCCACCAACCGGGGTAGCCGCTGTGGGCGGCATCCTCACCACCCACGAATAGCACAGCCAAACGACATTTTGAAATGCAACATCGTTTTAGACAGATGTGCGTTCCATAAAAATAGATCACCTGTATCAGAAAAAAATAAAGGTGGGTACTACCGGAACTCTCCTGAAAGCTTTACGGAAGATTTCTTTTATTTTACTGCACCCCTGTCAATTCCAGGGAAAAAATAATGACAGCATCTGGTGGAACAACTACATTGCCATTAATATCTTTGGCGCCACTGCTTCCATATCCCAAACTGGGAGGAATGTAAAGTTTAATCTTACCACCTGCTTTTATGTGCTTCAGCCCTTTTTGCCAACCGGCAATCAGATCGCCCAAACGAAAAGTGACCGGTGTTCCGTCGCTTTTATCAAAAACCTGGTCGTTGGTCAATTTGCCGGTATAATGTACGCTTACCAGTGAACAAGGCTCGGGTGTTAGTCCCGAACCTACAGACTCCACCAGATAATACACGCCGGAAGAGTCCTTAACTGCAGAGGTAATACCCTTATCTGCAAGGTATTGTTCCACCCGTTGAATCTCCGCTTCCGGAGCCTTAACATTCAACTCATTATACATACAGCCCTGATCCTTTTTAATACACGATGTAAATATCAACGCTGCCAATACTGCAAAACTCAAAAAATAAACTTTCTTCATCGTTTCTTCTTTTTCTTCCCTGAGTAGAACACACCTCAAAAACGTTGCACGTTTAATTGGTTTTAACATCCTCGTCATCCTGTGTTTGTTTTAACTCCAGATAACGCTGTTCATTCATGTCCCACCTGTGGCGCTTATGAAATATGGAAAAGAACACCGCAATGGACAAAACAGCAATAATCAATACCAACGGGCTGGACTGCGCATTGCCCACCATTGTTGCCCGCTTATGCCATCCGGATAAATAGTTGATGATTATGGGCAGGGCAAGAATCAACCCTAATGGAAGGCCGATAAGCAGTTGATAGAACGTCTTTTTCTGCCGATCCCGGTTCTGCTCCCAATAAACTAAAAAGTCTTTTTCTTCCTTGCTAAGCATAACTTTTTCAATTAAACCGCAAAGATACAGGAGCATTTCAAAAATTCGGACAACCCGGCCATATGCATACGAGAATAAATAATGATATATCCCCTCCCAAACGGCTAATTAATATTTTGCTGTGCCGGATCTTTTATTTAAGCCCTTCGGGCTTTCCCCCAGCACATCAAAATATTAATTGACCCCAAACCCAAAACAGCTAACTCCCAAACTTTTTGTTACTTCGCTGATCTCAAACTATGCGAAGATTCAATTGTTTTCCAGCTAGGGTGTTGATATTTGTAGTGTTATGTATTATAACCGAAGTGGCCCATGCCCAGCATTTTCTGCCACCTTCAGACACCTACCGGCCAGACCGGTTGAAGAAGGTGGTGATTACGGAAGTGGCGGTTAGCGCCGCCATCAGTATCGGTTTGTATTATTTATGGTACAAAAAATTTCCACGCAGTAAGTTTCATTTGTTTAACGACAACGGAGAATGGCTGCAGATGGATAAAATTGGTCATGCTGCTACCGCCTATAATTTCGGCGTATTGCAATATGATGTAATGCGGTGGTGTGGCGTTAAAAGAAATGACGCAATTATCATTGGTTCGGCCACAGCTTTAGGCGGACTTACCCTGATTGAGTTGTTAGACGGATTTTCGACCCACTGGGGTTTTTCGAAAGGAGATATGCTGGCCAACCTGGTGGGTACCGCAATTTTTGCTGCGCAGCAACGCTGGTGGAATGAACAAAGGATTAGTATGAAATTCTCGGCTCATTTCTCACCTTATGCCCAATACCATAGCGGTGAATTAGGAAAATCATGGGCTTCGAGAATTTTAAAAGATTACAACGGGCAGAGTTATTGGTTATCACTGAACATCAGATCTTTTTTACCTGCATCTTCCTCATTCCCTAATTGGCCTTCGGTTGCGTTGGGATACGGGGCGGATGGTATGACAGGAGGATATACCAATCCAGATTCTTTAAAGGGGCAACCGATACCCCACTTTGAACGAACACGCCGGTTTATGTTATCACCCGATGCCGATCTCTTTAGGATGCACTCTGTTGCACCGGTTGATGCTGCAACCTATCTCCTGAAAGCAATTAAGTTTCCCGCCCCTACACTGGAGATTAATTCAAAAGGGAAGTTTACATTTTACGGATTGTATCATTAGTCGTCTGCTCATAGATAGGTTGGAACAATTGAAATTGCTGTATTCCTTTTTTAACAGTTTTCGATTTGTGAAAAAATATTTTGGAAATATTTTTGAGAAGTTAAAATCTTATTGAATTTTATTTCGGATTGGATGCTTTGATAAAAATAAGATCTGTATAGGTTAATCCTACCCCCGTTCTGATGCCATAGATATTACGTTAGGGTTCAAATTACCATTTTCCCTTTTTGCTTTTTTATTGTTGCACCTATAAAATAGGTTGTATGAAAGCCTGTTGCCTTATTCTGCCAATACTGATTGCCTGTGCTGCTTCAAATAGGAGTTTTGCGCAAACCACAGATACTTTGTCTGTTCAATACCGCGCTGCTGCGTTTAGCAGTTCGGTTACTAAGAAAACAGAGCAGTTGAATGCTCAATTCAGCAGAAAGTCTGAAAAGGCTTTACGCCGGTATAAAAAGTACCAGGCTTCCATTTTAAAAAAGCTATCAAAGGTTGATACCATTGCAGCAAGGAATTTCTCAATAGTGTCTGCTCAAAAATACCAGGAGCTGCAGGATAAAATGGCAGTACCTGGTTCGTTGAGGCGATATATACCATCGCTCGATACACTTACTTCATCATTGAATTTTCTTAAGCAATCTTCGGTTGTTGGGCAAAATATTGGTAATGCGAACGCCGCCATTGCCAGTGTTAAGGGATTGACCGAACGCATCAGGAGTGGAGATAATATAAAGGAGTATTTAAGAGAAGAAAAGGGCTATATCAAAGATCAATTGGAACGATTTGGCTTAACCAAAGAGTTAAAGAAAATTAATAAAAACCTCTACTATTATTCCGAGGAGCTGATTGAGTTAAAAGAAACACTCAACGACGCTAATAAAATTGAGCGGAAGGTAATATCACTTTTAAGTCAGACCAGGGCGTTTCAGCAGTTTCTTCAGAAAAACGGAATGCTGGCCGGCATTTTTCCATCGGCAGATCCGGGCACAGATCCGGGCACGGCAGACATAGCTGGGCTACAAACACGGACTGGCTTCAACCAGCTTATTCAAAACCAGGTGGCAGCCGGTGGGCCAACTGCGCAGAGTGTAATACGGGAAAATTTTCAGCAGGGTCAGGAGCAGCTTCAGCAGCTAAAAAACAAGCTGACGGAATTTGGTAGCCGGGGCAGCGAGGATATTATGCCTGATGGCTTTGTACCGAATAATCAACGAGCCCGGTCCTTTCTAAAGCGCCTGGAGTTGAATACTAATATGCAGTCTCAAAGAGCCAGTAATTATCTTCCAACGGCAACGGATTTCGGGTTGGGCGTTGGATACCGCTTGTCGGGCGGGGCAGTTATTGGTGTAGGCGCATCCTATCGCGCCGGATGGGGGCAGAGCATTCAGCACATAAAGGTTTCCCACCAGGGCGTCGGCATCAGGATGGGGGATTTTTGGTACCAGGCAACAAGATACAGCCAGCAAAAACAGATAGTTGGTGGGGTTGGGTTTAAAGTTGGCAAACTTAGTGTAACCTTTGAAGACGAGTATCCATTTGGAGATCAGAAAGACAGATACAGGACGACAGGATTAATGTTCTCGTATGCCGTTGATAGCAAAACGTCTAGTGTAGCTGGTCTTAGCATCTATACGGGTGAGCCGGATAAGACAGGCAGGGAAAAAGGCAGCTTAACACCGTATAATGAGGTTGGAGGCCTTACGTATAGGAATGGGGTGGCTTTCGGAGGAGTTGTTACGGGAGGAAAGGCTTATATGGCAGGTTGGAATAGCGAAGGATTAAGAAATGTAGTCCAAAATGGATTTCACGATTTAATGGGTAAACCGCCATTAAAATGGTTTCTTGGTGGAGCATCACCTCATTTTCCTGTAATGCCCTACGCAGCTAAACCATATACATATTTCGGAACCTTACCTTCGTATGCCCTCCCTTCTTAAATTATTGACTGTTATGAACAAGGTCATTGTTTTTTGTATTATTTTAATTGGCGCCTGCAGGTCAATAAGGGTTTTCGATAAAAATGACCTAGTTGACTTTGCAGAAAAACGGGAGGTTCCTGCGGAAGCGAAATTGAAATGGAGTGGATATTTCAATAATGTCTCAAGGTCTATTGTTTTGCAAAAAGATGCCGAAGTCAATGGAATGCCCTCCTTACGCCTTGATTCGGATAGAGCAAAGACAGTCGAAATAAAGGTTCCAGTATTTTTTTTCTTAAATGGTGTATTTAATGCGGAAGATCCAGTTGTTAATGTTGACTCTTTAAAAAAGAAATATTTGTCTCAAAAGATGTATGAGATGAAATCTGGCTACGGATTATATACAGTTCACGGAGACACGATCACTGTATTAAAATACAGGTATATACAAAATCGTTTTCGACTGCCACGATGGGAAGACAAGCTAGTTATGTACCAGGGAACTATATTAAATGATTCTACAATTATTAATTGGAGGCAAATCCCGCCATATCCTAATCATGAATGGGATCAGATTGATACAATTCCTCAAAGGCTGGTATTTCAGGCGTTTAAAGGCAAGAATGTGATTGATAGTATGCAAATTCTCAATAACCTGTTGAGCAAATAAGAAAAAATTTGAAAAAGAAAAATGGCAAATAATCCATGGAGGTAACAGCGTTACTGATAATTGGAATAATAAAGCAGGTACCGGAAATCTTATTAGGGGTTATCAAACTAGATTACCGTATGACGATTCAATCAATCAGGCTGCAATAAGAAACAATAAATGACGGCCGGGTTTTTGGGATGGACTTCTTTCTGTATCTATTATTTCTAATGCCACTATTATGATGCCCTTTATTCCATTTCCATAATTGAAAACCTGTATCATGAAATATAACAGATTGTTGTTTTGGAGTCTATGCCCTGATTGGCTTCAGTTCTTGTGATCACATTAGTCGGCCGGATAATTTTAATGTTATGTTTAAATGATATACCTTGGGTGAGGTGGACACACTGGTTATTGAAAAATAGCAGAAGGCTGAAATGGATTTTTACAACAGGTAGAATTGAAACTATTTGAACCATCTCATAACTCATTAAATAAATTAATACTCGAATGAAATGAAAAAGACAATCTTGTTTTTCCTGCTGATTTCGATGCTCGGCTCTTGTTTTGCCCAGGAATCAGACCATAAATTTTCAGCGCAAATTGAAATTGGACCCTCTATTCCACTGGGTCGTTTTGCTCATAAGTCATTTTCAGGCTCTCCGCATGACACTTCCGGAAATGCGATGGCTGGTATTTCTGCCGATATTTTGCTGAAATATCAACTTAAAAAGTCATTTGGTATTTCCTTGTTGATTGGAGGTACTATCAACAAACAGGATGAAGAGTATTTGGAGAACGAGACCAAAAAAAACGGATCGGATCAACTGATTGTAAATGTTGAAGCGGATAGCTGGAAAGTAATTAAAGTAATGCCGGGTGTATATTATACTCTTCCATTTTCGCCCAATTCTAAGCTTTCGTTTACACCAATGATATCAATGGGTATTTGTAAAACAAGTGTGCCAGGATATAGCGGTTCATTTTATTATCCTGACATTACAGGTTCGATGAATACATTTGC
>JADZFY010000499.1 GCA_020854215.1 Chitinophagaceae bacterium
GTCCATTTATTACTGTATTCCAAAAAAGGACGCACACTGTCTTCTCCCATATACGGAGCAACAGTAATCGCGTCAAAATCCATTATTTCAAAAAATGCCCGGGCATATTGTGATGATGTGTTACCAATATCGCCTCTTTTCGCATCGGCAATGGTAAAGTGAGTTGACGGGATATAGTCCACTGTTTTCGCCATTGACTCCCAACCCCTGATTCCCTGGCTCTCATAAAAAGCGGTATTTAATTTATAGCTCACACAATAGTCCCTGGTGGCATCAATGATTTGCTTGTTGAACTCAAAAACCGGGTCGGGAAAGGATAAGAGATGTTTCGGGATTTTCGTAATGTCTGTGTCCAAACCCACACACAGATAGGATTTTTTTGAACGGATATGATCGGTAAGCGCTTTTCTTGTCATCGTGCGAAGATAGCAATGATAGGAGAAATCCATTCCGGTTCCGGAGAATAGAACATAAAAAATCCCCCGTGTGGCGGAGGATTTTTATTGATTGAAATTTTATCGTCGAATGAGTATTCTGTCTCTTTCCCATTTTTCTCCTGTCCTTACCACAATGGTGTATATCCCTTCGCTCAAACGTGACAACTGATTCAATGTAATGCTGTTTTGTCCGGGTTCCACCATCCGCTGTTCGCTTAAAACAATTTTCCCGGTCATGTCCATCAGTTGCACTTCTGCCGTTCCGCGCAGCGCAGCAAAGAAGCTTACATTTACCGAAGAGGAAGCAGGATTAGGACTGATTTTCAGTTTTGAACTTTGCAAAGATGCTAAGCGTACGGTAAGAATATTGCTGTATTTACTTACCCCTGTTTTACCCACTACCTTGATGCGGTAATAAATGATGTTTCCGTTAAACTCGGTGTTGGTATCCTGATAATTGAATTTTACGGTGGTATTATACGGAATTCCATTGCCTGAAACCACGCCTATTTTATTAAAAGTACTGCCATCATCTGAACGCTCTACTTCAAAATGGCTGATCTGTTCGGTAGTTATGATTCTCCAATCCAAATCAATGCTGCTAGTACGCTGTACTGCACTAAACTGGAGGAACTCAACCGGAAGGATTACGCAAGGTTGTACCGTTATGGTAACCTGGGCACAGGCAGTGGTATTACAATCACCCTCTGCCCTAACATAGTAGGTGGTGGTTTCCGAAGGCAGTACGGAAATCATGGTGCCCGTTCCGATTAAAGTATCGCCACAACTGTTTCTGTACCATCTCCACACGGCATTTGTACCCAATGATCCACCCTGTACGGTTAAATTAACGGCATTACCCGGACAGGTAGTAGCTGCGGGTGATGCATTGATACTTGTTGGGGCAACAGACGAGGTTTTTGCCAAAAGCCTGAATCCGTTAGATATATAGCGACAATTGACGTTGTTTACGTTGCCAGCCGCTGCTACAATCACACGGTAATACTTACCTATGTCTGCAGGCAATAGCGGGTTGATGGTATAATCAACTGCGGTTGCTCCGGGAATATTTGTCCAGTTGAGGCTATCCGAACTTACCTGCCACTGGTAATCCAGCGGACCGGAGATGACAGTGGTATCATTCAACGCAGCACTGAAAGTGGTAATTCCACTGGTACAACCGGCTGTGTTATTTACCGAAACGGTTGGTGTAGGATCACACAATCCAAACTGTATATCGTCAATTGCTAAATCGTTACCGCAACCACCTGCTGCTGCATTGGAAATTTCAATGATGATCTGCGTCACCGGACTACCGTTTACGGTTGCCGGCATTACAAATTTCATTCCGTACTGTGTCCAGTTTGCACTGGTGATTTCCGGCGTGGTGAGGGTTGTGATAATCAGACCTGATGCTGCATCTTTCACGGTAAACGTAAGCTTAGGTTTCACTGTTCCGCCAAATGCGTCGCAGAAAGTGTTGTACGTTGCATTGGGTATATTAGAAACAAAAGCAAACAATGAATATTTAAGATTGCCGCAGGAAATATTGATTTTATCGGTGTAAACCTTGTTGGCTTTAACGTCGGCATTTACTACCATCATCTTGCCGTTGGAATTGCCCGTGTGATCGGTACGGCTTATCCACTGTGTGGTATTGGCGTTGTTGGCATTCCGTGTAAGGGTATATTCTTCAACATTCAGTGGCGCCGTGGTATTTCCTGTATAATCTGTTGCCGCTACACCTGCCGATCCGGTAGCTGCCGGAATGGCGGTGGTCATAGTGGTACCCGTTCCAAACTCCTGCTTATATAGTATCTTATTTAGCGCATCGCAAGGTGGCATTTCAGCGGTAGTTAACACTACAAATGGTGTGGGCTGGTTTTCGCCCGGGTCATTCGGTTTTGCATTGTTATTTAGATCGGGATTGTCACCGTTAGTAGAAATGTCCAGCAATGGCCAGTTGGCATAGCCGTTTCCACTCACCCGTGCATTGTTGTTGTACACCTTTCCAATCACAATACCACTCACTCTGAATGAGATCCTAATGGTAAAATGATTATTAGCCGTAGGAACATTAGGAAGTGTCTGTCCGGCAGCGAGTAAGTTGCTATTCGTCCAGCCATTATACGATGGATTAAGAGCCACCCCGGCTGGGTTATCAATTAATGTAACGGTTATATTGGTAGGATTGTTTGCTCCTGTAAACGGTGAGGTGATGCCATTTCCTCTCAGCACATCTGTAACCTGAAGATTGTCAACCGGCCATCCTCCATAATTTCTAACATGAATATCGTAACTCAGATTGTATTGTCCCGGAACACCTGTTGGAATGGCAGAAGACAATTTCTTGGCAACACCAATACCCGAAATAATTTCAGTAAGGTCATTACTCTGGTAACAGGGCGTTTGGGTAATGGCAGTTCTTGTACCTGTAAGGATATCTAACTCCCAGTATTTATTGTTATCGTCAGCGGCCATCAGTTTTCCCTCAGCAAAGTTTAACCCTATGATTTGGTTCCCGGTTAAATTGGCAACCAAGGTAGCATTAAGGGGATTAGGACTTGCATAGTCCTCATAGTTTACCGTCAGGTATTTTTTATCCCACACCATCAGCATCTTTCCATCGGGACTCAGCGTAAGGTCTCCTGACTGTTGGGTGATATTAACACCGACGGGAAGGTTAATTGTTTTCTGAGGGCCAAAAGTACCCAAACTAAAGTCAACGGTTCTTAATGCAAGACCATAAGGCCCCGATCCTGTAAAAATGAGCTGGTAACAAAGTCCGTTAGGGTCAAATGCAAAACCCAGAATCGCCTTATTGTCATATTTTTGGAATACAGCCGTTTTCGGAGGGCATCCACTACCTGGTGTCCAGCGCCATACATAAGTATCTCCACCGGTATAACGGTAGTAGTACAACATGTGGTCGGCAGGATTAAAGGAAACCCCTGCACCCCAGATACTAAATCCCGGTCCTTTCAAATCGGGAATACAGTTCTCAAAATCGGTCAGTGTTCTGGTAATTCCGTTGTATTTAAAAACATGAGCAGAGTTTGAACCACCACTGCAGGGTCTTCCTATGCTCACGGGCCAGGAATGGGTAGCCGAGTCAGCCGGTGGTTGTGCAAGCGCTTCCATGCAGATGGTAATCATACTCAGCATCATTACCATTTTTTGCAACCATGTTTTTCCTAAAGGGTAGAAATTCAGTTTCATAATACCGGAAATTTTTCGGCTTTCAGAGGGTGGATTTTCTGAAATTGATCTTTCTGCAACAAAGCTAATACGTGTATTTCCTTATTTTGGAGCTATTCGATATACACCCGCTATTCTTCGACTAAATGCTTTGTCACTTATCATATATCAACCAAATAATGGGATACACTTATTTTAGCTACGCTATAACGGAACAAGGGCACCTGAAAGTATATTTTTGAAGGTTTTACAAGCGTGATGAGATGCAAAAAGCCCCCCGGTGTGAGAACCGGAGGGCTGTACGATCATAAATTGTGTTGAAATTTACTTATATCGCGACATAACGCCTTTAGCAATTTCTGTCATCTTTCTTATTCCTTCTTCAGGGAGATTTCCTCTTTTGAACTCATTGAGTACATCGGGTAATTTGTTCTCCATCTCTATTAAAAAGAGTTCTTCAAATTCCTTCACTTTATTTACCGGTACTTCTCTTAGTAAGCCCTGGGTACCCAGATAAATGATAGCCACCTGTTTTTCTACCGCGAAGGGCGAATACTGTGGTTGTTTGAGGATTTCCACGTTGCGGGCGCCTTTGTCCAATACTAACTTGGTCGCAGCGTCCAGGTCACCGCCGAACTTGGAGAATGCCTCCATTTCGCGGTAGAGTGCCTGGTCGAGTTTCAGGGTACCTGCCACTTTTTTCATGGATTTGATCTGTGCATTTCCACCCACACGACTAACCGAAATACCTACGTTAATCGCCGGGCGGATACCTGCGTTAAACAGGTTCGACTCGAGAAATATCTGACCGTCGGTAATAGAGATTACGTTTGTGGGAATGTAGGCTGACACGTCACCCGCCTGTGTTTCGATAATGGGCAGGGCGGTTAATGAACCCCCACCTTTTATCAGGTGTTTAATGCTCTCCGGCACATCGTTCATATTCTTCGCTACCGCATCGTCACTAATTACTTTTGCTGCGCGTTCAAGCAGGCGGCTGTGAAGGTAAAATACGTCGCCGGGGTAGGCTTCACGTCCGGGAGGACGACGCAATAACAGCGATACTTCACGGTAAGCTACAGCCTGTTTACTTAAATCGTCGTAAACAATCAACGCCGGACGGCCTGTATCGCGAAAATATTCCCCAATAGCGGCACCAGCATAGGGTGCAAAGAATTGCTGCGGTGCAGGATCGGATGCCGATGCAGCTACAATTACCGTGTATTCCAAAGCACCATTATCTTCCAGCGTTTTCATTACGTTGGCAATAGTGGATGCCTTTTGACCGCAGGCTACATAAATACAATATACGGGTTTACCCGCCTGGAAAAACTCGCGCTGATTGATAATAGTGTCAACTGCAATCGCTGTTTTACCCGTCTGGCGGTCGCCAATGATCAACTCACGCTGACCACGACCGATAGGAATCATCGCGTCAATAGCCTTAATACCGGTTTGTAGCGGTTCTTTTACCGGCTCACGGTATATTACGCCCGGCGCCTTACGTTCCAGCGGCATTTCATATAATTCACCGGTTATAGGACCTTTGCCATCAATAGGTTCACCCAGCACATTAATAACACGGCCAACCAGTCCTTCACCCACTTTTAGGGAGGCGATGCTGCCGGTTCTTTTTACTTTATGGCCTTCCTTAATTTCTGAAGATTCACCCATCAATACCACACCCACGTTATCTTCTTCAAGGTTTAAGGCTACGGCTTTTACTCCATTGTCAAATTCAACCAGTTCCCCGGCGCGAACATTGTTTAAGCCATAAATACGGGCAATACCATCACCCACCTGCAATACGGTGCCCACTTCTTCCAGGTCGGCTCCTGCATTAAAATTGCTTAACTGCTGGCGCAGTATCGCACTTATTTCATCGGGCTTAATTTCTGCCATATTTTTTAATTTATTGTTTGTTTATCAATTTTTATACAAAAAGGTATCATCCTACGGGTAGGGCTACCTGATATTTCTGATGTAAATATTAGTTTTAAACTGCTTCCGGATATCTTTCAAATCCCTGAGGATACTGGCATCTATTAATTTATTGTCGAACTCCAGAACAAAGCCCCCAATTAACGCTTCTTTCACCTCTGTTTCGAGTTCAATTTTCTGAAGCCCGGCTTCCTGCTTCAGTTTTTGTTCAATTGTTTTTTTGAGTTCCTCTCCAACGGGTTCGGCTGTTACCAGTTTAACTTTATGTATGCCCTGAATGGCATCGTACTGTTCAATAAAAGCATGAACAATTTCAGGTAAGATGCTTTCTCTGCCCTTTTGAATCAGCAGTTTATTAAATGCGGTTGTGAGCGGTCCCACTTTGGTACCGGAAATAGCGTTAACAATATTTGCTTTTTTATCGGCGTTAATTACGGGACTGCGCATCAGGTTTACAAACTCACGACTTTGACGGCAAACCGACTGCAAAAAAATCATATCACTGTACACCTGTGCCAATTGATTCTTTTCCTGAGCTAAATCAATCAAACTTTTGGCATATCTTCCTGCTAAACGTGGTTGGAGCATTTTAGAAATTTGAGCATTTGAAAGTGTGAAAATCCGGCAACCTCATCGCCAGATCTCTGTTTTCAATATTTAGTTCAGTTTAATCTCGTCGGTTAGTTGCTTAATGTAACTTTCCTGTTGTGTTTTGTTTGCCAACTCACGTCGCAATACTTTTTCTGAAACTTCAATAATCATATTGCCCACCTGGTTCTTCAAATCAACAATAGCAGCCATTTTCTGGTTTTCAATTGCCAGTTGGGTGTCGGCCATGATTTTGGTTGCAGCATCCTTTGCCTGCTCTTTGGCATCATTGATCATCTTGTCTTTAATATCCTTAGCTTCTTTTAGAATTTGCGCCCTCTCTTCACGTGCCTGGGCCAGTAATATCTCGTTATCACTCTTAAGTTGTGCCATTTCCGCCCTCACTTTCTCCGCTGTTGCCAAAGAATCGTTGATGCCCTGTTCTCTTTCATGAATGGCTTTCATAATAGGCTTCCATCCAAATTTGCCCAATACAAATAGCAGGATGAGAAATGCCAGTGCTGACCAGATCATTAATCCCGGATCGGGAAGTACCAGAGGGTTTATTTCTAATAACATATTATTATTATGCTTTACGCTTGAATAAATTACATGAAAGGTACAGACTTCTTCGCCCTGTGCTAAAAGCCTGCACCCATAAAACCGGTTTAGCCATTGCCGAGCAGGGCAACAACCACTGCAAACAAGGATACCGCTTCCACCAACGCCGCAGCAACAATCATGTTGGTACGAATTTCGTTGGCAGCTTCGGGCTGACGGGCGATACCTTCTACGGCACCTTTACCAATCTGTCCGATACCGATACCTGCACCGATGGCTGCTAATCCTGCGCCAATTGCGGCAACACTTCCTACTACCATTTGCTTAATATTTAAGAGTGAATAAAAACGATTATATAATGAGATCTTCTTCGTGATGTTCTTCAATTGCCATTCCAATATATAAAGCCGATAACATCGCAAAAATAAACGCCTGGATAAACCCAACCAGCAATTCAATAACACTGATAAAAACCGTAAACGGAACAGCCATTGCCGAAGCAGCAACTGCTTTAAAAATAAAAATCAGCGAAACCAGGCTCAGCACTAAAATATGCCCTGCCGTGATGTTGGCAAATAACCGGATAGTAAGCGAAATGGGTTTGATAAACACACCCAGGAGTTCTATCGGCATCAAAAATATTTTCATCCCAACAGGTAATCCCGGCATCCAGAAAATATGCTTCCAGTAACCTTTTTTTCCACTAACATTAACAATTACAAAGGTGAACAACGCCAGTGTAAAAGTGAAAGCAATGTTTCCGCTTAAATTAGCACCTCCCGGAAAAATGGGAACTAATCCCAACAGATTGTTGATCCAGATAAAAAAGAATATGGTGAGCAAATAAGGCATGTATTTGGGTGCATGATGCCCCAGGTACGGTTTTCCTACCTCGTCTCTGATAAAAATAATAACCGGCTCAATAAATGATTGAAAACCCGACGGAGCGGAGGTCACTCCTCTTTTGGTGTACGCTTTGGCAACTCCGAGGAAAATAATAATCAACACGAACACCGATATAAACATGGACACCACATTCTTAGTAATGGAAAGGTCAAATACCTTAGCGGAAGCTTCTTTATCTACACTTCCGTCCGTATTCATAATCTTTATCTTTCCTTCCACTAATTTATAAGGATAGTTTCCATTATATATTACCGGTTGGTGGTGTTCGTCGGACAGTTTTGAGGAGGAAAACGCTTCAAAACCCTTGTCGGTTTTGATTATTACGGGAAGAGGTATGGATGTGTGACCCCACAAATGCCAGCTATGGTGATCGCGAATATGGTCCAAAATAGTGCCTGCTACGTCAAAATCACCGGTATCTTCATGACCGGCGTTTTGATGCTGTTCATTGTTTTCGTTTTCCGGCGCATCCTGGCTAAAACTTATATTAGGATAAAAGTAAATACAAATACTGAAAACCGCTACCAATAAGGATTTTAGGCACTTAGAAGACATGGTTACCTGAAATTTGGCGCAAAGATAGGAGTTGAAGGGGAATAATCTATAATTTGAAATTGAAGATTTGAAATTTATTTGGCGTTGGTGGGGGTTAGCTTATTAACTGCCGCGCTCCTTTTTACCGGAAGGAATACAGGGTTCACCGGAAATTACACTTTAATCACCTATTTAGGCTTGTAACCCCGCGGAGCACCCGGTAGTTTTGATTAAAATTTATTGAATATGCGAAACAGAAAACCTTGTAATGAAAGCCGAACGGGAACGGTACTGGCTGGTTTGTTTTTATTGCTGATAGGTGTTGCAGCCATTCTGCGTGAAACGGTGTGGGACTTTCCGTCGTGGATACTGAGCTGGCCCATGCTTTTGATAGCTATCGGTGTTTTTATTGGGCTAAGGCATGGTTTTAGGGGTCCTGGCTGGATCATCCTTATAGGTTTGGGTTGTATTTTCCTGGCAGACCGCGTTGTGCCGGGAGTAGATTTCAAGCCATTTATTTGGCCCTTTGTTATTATTGCCATTGGTCTGTTTATGATATTGGGTGCCAGCTCCAGGAAAAAGTGGATGCGGGATAAATGGGGGGCGGAAGAAGCGGGCAACGAAAAAAAAAATATGAACTTCCATGACACGTTTGTCCCGGCAAAGGAATCAGGTAGTAAATA
>JADZFY010000500.1 GCA_020854215.1 Chitinophagaceae bacterium
AAATTGCGATTATACAATGCATTGCCTGCGGAAGCAATAAAAAAACTACCGGATGGGCCTCCCGTATAGGGATACAGGTTAGTTACCGATTCATTAAATGGAGTGGAAGGTCGTATGTCACCACTGGTGTACCCTTCTCCCTTATCGTACACAGACGAATAGACGTATTCTCCCACCAGTCCCGCATACCCTGCATTTATCCTGCTTTTATAATCCTTTCGGTAGGTGTACATAAAATACGGCTCAGCGGCGAGGGTATTTCCTGCTATATTATTTACGTCATTTACAACCCTAAGATTGCCGGCTAATGGATTAACCGTCAAAAAGTAAGTAGCCGTATCCGTTTCAAGACTCCATTTATCGTTGAGTTGGTCATTAATATTTCTGTATAACCGGGTGTCGGGTTTACCGTCATTCATTTCTCCCCAGAATTCCAGATAACCCGCAGCATCCAGGGCGCCCGATGTTACGGAAGTGTACAATGGTACCTGGGTTCCGTTTCTCCACAATTGAAAATATTCTACCGGCGTGTTTTCTAAACCTGTGGCTTGTAAAACCGACTGAGGTATCCTGCATAACCCGTCTTTAGCCACGGTGAACTTATAGTATGTTTTGCTGTAATCTATCCATTCGTTGTTGTACTGTGCCCGAACAATTCCGAAGCTCAACAAAAATATTACGAACAATACCTTTTTCATCATAGGCTATTTTGTATTCACTTTTTTGGACTTTTCCTTTTTCACCAGGTCCAACCGAATGGAAAAGATATGTGTATATAATGGATTGGACTGGTTGGCAAGATTGGTGAATGCATAATCTATACCCACATGCTTTAACTTAAAACCTGCGCCCACACTTGGCTGATAAATCCACACTTTCTTTTGATTGAGCGTATCACCGTCTTTCAATGCCTGCTGAAAATTATAGATCCCACCCCGTACAAAAACCAGGTTTTTATACCCGAGTTCTACACCCACCCGCGGGTCAATGCTCATGGGGTTGGCACTGATCACCACATTGCGTTTCCCGTCGAAAGTGAGGTCGGCGTTTGCTTCAGCAAGTAGACTGAAGTTTTTTCCTAAGGTAAAATTATACGCTCCGCCTAATACCAACCGGGGTGCCGTTAACTCCGTTGACTTTACCGGAATTTCGTTTCCGGTGAGATACAACACTTCTTTTTCCTCTTCCGTGAAACTGAAACTCCAGGCATTAAAGGTGGTGGTAATATCCCTGGCGGAAACACCCAGGCGCCATTTTTTGGTTTGCATTTGCAAGCCGGCGTCTAACCCAAAACCCCAGGCTTTGGCAAAACTTCCCACGTTGCGATGAATAACCTTGGCATTTACACCAAAACTCCATTTTTTATCACCAATCGGTTTCAATTGCTGGGCATACGAAAAAAGAAAGGCATAATCGGCTGAAGAAAACGAACGAATGTTGTTGTAATTGATGGAGCCATCCGGTTCAACCAGGTAAAGCGTATTGGGGATATCGTCTATCCCGAAACGCAGTAATGATAAACCAATCGTTCTTTTGTGATCGCTTAACGGAATGGCCACACTGCCATAATCATATTTTCCAATGCCGGAAAAGTATTCGGCGTGCATGAAATTAACCACCGGAAAATCTTTGATATGCACCAAACCCGCAGGATTCCAGTATCCGGCATTACCATCGCTCACTGAAGCTACCTGTGCCCCCCCCATTCCAAGCCCTCGCGCCCCTGCACCTATGTTTAGGAACTCATTGGAATACTTTCGAAATTGTGCATAGGAAGAAAGGCTACTACTTAACAGGACAATCCATATTATTCTCAAAAGCACTTTTTTCATTCAACATTTTTACTGATAAGTAATTTCGATTTTGCCGCTCCGTTTATAGGGGTTGGCAATGCAAATATACACAGGAACTATTGCCGGGATAAGCATTAAAATACAAGCTTTTATAACGGGTTTGCCCTCCTATTATTGCCCTTCTGAAACGCACTTGATAAAGTAGTATTATTTTTGCCGGAAACACATTAAAAATGACGCTCATAGAAGAATTGAAATGGCGGGGGATGCTGCAGGACATTATGCCCGGAACGGAAGAACAGTTGAATAAGGAAATGACTACAGCTTATATTGGATTCGACCCTACTGCCGACAGCCTCCACATTGGAAGCCTGGTTCCCATTTTATTGTTGGTGCATTTGCAAAGGAGAGGACATAAACCGTTGGCGCTTATTGGTGGCGCAACCGGAATGATTGGCGATCCCACCGGCAAAAGTGAAGAAAGGAATATGCTGGGTGCTGAACAATTGGCGGTAAACGTGGCGGGGATAAAAAAGCAGTTGGAAAAACACCTCAATTTTGACCCTGCATTGCCTAACAGTGCAGAAATGGTTAACAACTACGACTGGTTTAAAAATATTCTTTTTATTGATTTTCTTAGAGACGCTGGCAAGCACATCACGGTTAATTATATGATGGCCAAGGATAGCGTAAAAAAGCGAATTGAAGGTGACACCGGCATTAGTTACACCGAATTTGCGTACCAGTTGATGCAGGGTTACGATTATTACCTGCTTTACACTAACAAGCATTGTAAACTTCAAATGGGCGGTAGCGATCAATGGGGCAATATAACTACCGGGTCCGAACTTATCCGTCGTAAAACAGGTGGCGAAGCATTTGCCTTTACCTGTCCGCTTATTAAAAAAGCAGACGGCGGTAAATTTGGAAAATCCGAAAAAGGGAATATCTGGTTAAACGCAGAACGAACCTCACCTTACCAGTTTTATCAGTTTTGGTTGAACGCCTCTGATGAAGATGCAGAGCGGTGGATAAAAATTTTCACCTTTTTATCACCGGATGAAATCAACCAACTGTCAGAACAACACCATCAGCACCCCTCCGCCAGAATTCTGCAAAAATCTCTTGCCAGGGAAGTTACTATTTTCGTGCATGGCGAAGAACAGTTTCGCAAGGCAGTAGAAACCACCGAAAAATTATTTGCGCAAACAAATGCGCCGGTGGAACAACTGAGTGCTGATGATCTCGAAAATATGGAAGGCGTAGTCAAATTCGATTATCCCTTAAATAAAATCTCCGGAGGGGTAGATATTGTTTCTTTTCTGGCTGAAACGGGCAGTTTTTCCAGCAAAGGGGAAGCACGTAAAATGATTCAAAATGGCGGAGTGAGTATTAACCGGGAAAAAGTGGACAACATTACAAAAGAGATTAACTCCACTCTTCTGCTGCACAATAAATACATTTTAATTCAAAAGGGCAGAAAAAATTATTACTTAGTTACTGCCTGTGAATAATCTGCCCGCGAAATTTGGATGGCAATCAGCAAGTATTTACTTTTGCAGCCCTTAAGTTCTTATCAAATCAGGATTGGCCTATAGTATAATGGTAGTACAACAGATTTTGGTTCTGTCTGTCTTGGTTCGAATCCAGGTAGGCCAACTTTTCCTCTTCAAATCGTGCAGAAATTGCGTGCAAGCAGTTTATCCTGTAACCAATTTCAGCAAGTGGGTTTCCCGAAATTTTACATCAAGACAAAGCGTTCGTCTTTAGGTGGTTGACAACCCTATTCGCTAAAAATCCACATTGGAAGGCTTACCCTATTTTGACACCTGGAACTTACCCGATTCGATGACCCTGCCGCTTTTGTCGCGGAGTTGAAAGATATATACTCCCCGGGAGAAATCGGAGAGATCAATATGATTAGTAGTGTTCAGGCTGGAAACCTCTATCACTTTCTTTCCCAAAAAATTATAAATCACCAAATAAAAACTCTTCTCTGTATTTTTTTGAAAATCGAAGTTGATAACGGTAGTAGCCGGATTGGGGTAAAACTTTAACAATTTTTCGGAAGACGCTTTTGCAGTATAGAGATAACTATCCTGACTGACACCAGAAAAATGCAGCGTTACTCCCATAAAAAATATCAGCGTAAAAGTCTTCACTCGATAAAATTAGGATTTAATATGCAAAATATAACGCAAAATTTAGCGGGCAAAGTATTGACAGCATTTGAAATATGGTAATTTGAATTAATAGGATTAATTGAAGGGAAGTATCGGGAATATGGAAATGTGAGAATATGGGAAGGCAGGCAGATAGGAGAACGGAAAAGCGATCAGAACCGTGGGCAACGCAACACGTCTTTGGTACTGCCATTGGTATTGAGAAAGCCAATATAGCTCAGCGATATTTCAAATCCTCCCCTGCCCTGGCTCGAAGTGCGAAGCTGGGAGATATTCATATCATAACTAAACCCAATAGAAAAAGGATGATAGTCGAGTTTCACTACCGGAATAATAGCATCCTCCCATCGAAGGTATCCACCCAGGTGAACGATATAGTCCGGAGTTTCGAAGTCGCCAAATTTTCGGGAGTACATTGCTCCGCCAATTAATTCCTTAAAGGGTCCCTGCATACTAAAATCAGCATTAAAGGTGAGGTAAGCAAAATCGCCCATAGTGGTTTTTATTCCACCGGAAGCAACCCACCGCGGCATATGCTGAAGCGATCTATAGAATGAATTTACAGGGCGGTTAAAATGATGATAGGCTAACCCTATAAAGTAATTGTTCTCGTCGTTATCTCCCAATGACGAATTGTAACTCATACCCACGCCCGCATCGAAATAGGAATAGTTTGAAGCAAAGTATTCTCCGTCGGGTAATGATCCATTATAACCAAAACCGTCATACTGATTATTGGTAGTAACTTTTGAACGATCGAGGCTACGTGAAACCAATCCTCCAATAAAGCCGATGGACACGTAGCGGTTTTTATCAGCGTTCATGGATTTGTGATAGTTCACCACCGGTTTCAAATGCGTGGTATTGAGCGCTACCGATCCTGCCCTGTCCCACAACACCTGCAACCCTGTTGTAACAAAGTCGTTACCGCGTCCTATGGCAAATTTATACTCCCCGTTAAGTGAGCCTGTTTGATAAGGTGTGGTTACACTACCCCATTGATTACGGTACACCACCTGCGCCCTCACATCACCTTTAAACAAACCCGCAAGTGCAGGATTGCGAACAAGCGGCGCTTCATAAAATTGAGAGAAGTGAAGATCCTGTGCAATGGACTGCGATGACAACAGCACGAAAAACGTTGAAAAGCCGTACTTCAAGGCGACTAAAAAAAACAATACGTATGTGTTTTGCCTGTTCAACATGTATTATCGAATTAACGTAATGTCTCCTTTCATGGTTACAATCTGCGCATTTTCACAAACAAATTCCACCATATATACATACACATCAGGAGGCAGCGACTGACCGTTTAATTTTCCGTTCCACCCCAAAGAGGCATCATTGGCAGAAAAGCTTCTTCTTTCAAAAACCAGTTGCCCCCAACGGTTGTAAATCTTCATGGATTGTACGCTTGCTAATCCCCTGCCTCGTGGATAAAACACATCGTTCATCCCGTCTCCATTGGGCGAAAATGTATTCGGAACAAAGTAGTTCTCCTCCCGACAAACCACATCAATCGTAACATCTGCGGTACTTACGCAGGTGTTACTATCAGTTACCTGCACCTGATAGGTAGTGGAAAATTTTGGGCGTGCTATTGGAACGGCACAATTCGCACAACTCAATCCATCTGCCGGATTCCAGGTGTACTGCACGATTCCGCTACTGTAGCTTACGGGCATTACAATCTGCCCGCCAACCGGTATTACGGCGTTCTGTACGTTAATCACCGGCAGTGGTGCTACACTAATCTGATGCATTGCCGTATCCTTACACCCGAAATTATTGGCCGCAACCAGGGACACATTATAATTGCCTGGTGTACTATAGCTGATGGTATTATTTCTGTCCGTAGTGGTTCGTCCATCTCCAAAATTCCAATTCCAAATAATGGCAGTATCGGGCGGCTGCGCAAGTGCCCCGTTAAACGCCAATGCCCGATTGATACAGGTAATATTATCTGCAGAAATTACCGGTGATGGTGTTCGGTACACCCTAACCGTATCAGTAAACGTACGAACACAACCGCTTTGTGTTGTTGCGGTAAGCGAAACCGAAAATAACCCCGCCTGCGGGTAGGTATGAGCTGGAGGTGTTCTGTCTGTTGAGTTTAACCCATCTCCAAAATCCCAGGCATGAGAAACCGGAGGGTCATTGGTTATTGTATAATTGGTGAGAAAAACCGTACCCGAATCACAAAACTGTTTTTTATCAATATTGAACACCGGCACAGCTCCCTTAACATTGATTACAACAGGTCCGCTAACCGTCACCCTGCAGTCCTGCGAATCTACCAACAACACAGCCGGCCG
>JADZFY010000501.1 GCA_020854215.1 Chitinophagaceae bacterium
ACAAGGATCCTCTATTACTATGTTTTTTCTTTTTTACCACCTCAATTTTATGTCGCCACCATCTTCCATGAGGGTCTGACCTGTCATGTATTGACTGTCGTCACTCAATAAAAAAGCAATGTAATCTTCTCCAAACCGTTCACTTAGGTTCAGTCCTGGTATTTTGGTCATAATTTTTAATTTAAAATCCCGTGTTCGATTAGTATTTTCACGAAAGCGGCTCGGGTGGCGGCACAACGCTGCTTGCCGGCTTTGACCGGCTTTCAGGAAGCGGAATAAATTCCTTATTATCGTTGGGCGGCAAGATAATTTTCCCCGTCTTCCAATCGTTTTTGGCCTGCTCGATGCGTTCTTTGCTCGAAGAGACGAAGTTCCACCAAATAAACCGTTCGCCCAGGGGTTCACCTCCCAAAATCATAAATTCGGAATTCGTTTTGGATCGAACGGTTGCCTCTTCGTTTTTTGAAAAGACGATCATTTGACCATTGGAATAGGTCCTCCCGGACAGTTCCAAACTTCCGCTTGTGATGTAAATGGCCCGTTCGGAATGTTCGGTAGGCAAGTCAATTTTTGCACCAGCTTCCAATTTTACATGCAGGTAAAAAAGTGGGGAATGAACGGCCACATCATTCCCCAATCCATAGGCATTGCCGGCTATCAAACGCATCCAGATACCGCTGTCGGTATAAACTGGCAATTGATCGGGTTTGTAATTCTCAAAAGTGGGATCACTTTCTTCTACAGTTTCTGGCAAGGCCACCCAGGTCTGCAGCATTTCCAGACCGCCTTTTTCCAAAAGGTCAGGATCTTCAAAACGCTCAGAATGGGAAATACCTTTCCCTGCAGTCATCCAGTTTACTTCACCCGGAAGAATTATTTTCTCAACCCCCAGACTGTCGCGGTGGGTAACATTTCCGCTGAAAAGGTAGGTGATCGTAGAAAGCCCGATATGCGGATGCGGCAACACGTCCATTGAGGTTATCTCAGATGGAAAACTATTTATCGGTCCCGCGTGGTCCATAAAAATAAAAGGGCCTACCATTCTCCTTTGCCGAAAAGGAAGGATGCGCTTTACGCTTAAATGAGCACTAATGGCCGCTTCGCGGGCTTGTATAATAAGTTCCGGCATACTATTGTTTTCAGGTTTTTCCTAATTCAATTTTCCCCGGAGCCATAAATAATCCAATGACAACTTTCCAGGGCCGGTAAGTGTTAATGCAATAAAGGAAAACAGGTAAAAAAAGCGTAATTCCAAAATAGCAAAACCATCACCAACCATAAAGGCGTGGAAAATGAAAATGACCAAAAAATTCATGGATAATATTGATGTAGCTACTCGGGAAAACAATCCCAAAACCAACAGCATGGCACAAATCCCTTCTGCAAAAGCAGCCAGAAAATAGGAAGTGCCCGCGCCAATACCTATAGGGTCCATAAATTGGATTTCCTGTCCACTAAAAATAACAGTCAGTTTTTCAAAGCCGTGGCCATAGATCAAAACCAGACCAAAGACCACTCTGAAAATCAATAAACCGGTGTCATGGCCTAAACTCCAATCCCTGGTTAAAAAATTTAATGCTCTTTTCATATCTAATTATTTTAAATAGGCAGAATACATCCAAACCAATTTTTCCTGCTCGCGAATGTAATCGCTCATCAAAGCATTGGTTCCTTCGTCACCTGTATCTGCGGATATCTCCAGAATTTCTCGTTGAAGGGTAATAATAATTTTTAATGATTCAAGCGTGTCTTTCACATCCTTTATGCCGTCAGCCACCTCTGTACTTTCTTTGACTTTTGCCTCTTTTTGATAAACAGAGTATTTGTGGTTGGGCGTGTGACCCAATGTGCGGATTCTTTCTGCTACTTCATCAATTTTTACAAATAAATTTTCATATAGTTCCTGGAATTTATCGTGCAGTTCAAAGAATTTATCTCCTTTAATGTTCCAGTGATACCCTCTTATATTCTGATAAAAGATCGAATAATCTGCCAGGAGTTCATTGAGCTTTTCTGCAAGTACTTTAGATTTTGCTACATCTAGTCCGATTGAATTTAATTTAGCCATTTTCTTTTTGTTTTAAGATTTATAATTGATTTATTGTTTGCGATTTAGCGGCTGATGTCAACCAACACCTTTACCTCAGAAGGATCATTAACCAGTGCTTCAAAGCCTTTTTCTACTATCTCATCCAAAGAGATGACACTGGTGATTAGTTTTTCCACCGGCAACCTTCCGCTATTGATTAATGCAATGGTCTGGGGGAAAATGTTGCGATAGGCAGCAGTTCCTTTTATGGTCAATTCCCTCAAAGTATGATTTAAGGCATTGTGAGTTACTTCCTTGGCAAAAAGAGCAACTATGACGGCCGTGCCACCGTTACGAAGGCTGTTAATGCCAGTATCAAATGAAGCCTGAACACCGGCCGCATCAATAAACACATCAACGCCATAACCTGTCTTCTCCTTAATTCTTTTAGGAATATCCTTATCCCTTGCGTCAAACGTGTGGGTAGCCCCTACTTCTTTGGCCTTCTTTAATCTATTTTCTGAGATATCCGACACAAAAATTTGTGAAGCACCGGTAGCCACTGCAACCTGAACCGTTAACAGACCAATAGGACCCGCCCCCGTTATCAATACCGTGTCGCCCCTGTTCATTCCACTGTGATGGATGGCATACGCTGCCCCAGCGGCAGGTTCTACAATGGCGCCCTGTTCAAAAGTCATCTTGTCGGGCATCTTGTGCACCATATAGTCTTCGACCACCGTATACTTTGCAAAGCCACCGTTGGACGTCAACCCAACAAATCCGAGGGGTTCAGAAAGGTTATATTCTCCCGTAGTGATAAACGGACTTTCAGGATTTCTAAAAATCGGTTCTACCGTTACCCGGTCTCCTTTCTTGACGTTTGTTACGTTTTTTCCAACTGCTTCAACTACCCCGGAAAATTCGTGTCCAAGGGTTGTCGTTCCCTGGTGCCCATTGAGTAGGTAGGGTTTATCAACCGGAATGAGTTGTGGACCATGGGTGTATTCGTGCAGGTCGGAACCGCATATACCCGTAAATTTTACTTCTATCTTTACCTGATTGTCATTTGGAGTGGGAATTTTGGCTTCCTCTACCCGTATGTCTTTCGCTTCATACCAGCGTGCTGCTTTCATTGTTGCCATAATTCTTCGTTTTTAAGTGTTTTTAAATTTTTCCTCACAGATTTTGAAAATGTCACATCACCTTATCTAGATACTGTTATTCTTCCTTGTCCAAATAGAACCATTTTTGGTAGTATGCTTTTCTAAATCCCCTTTTACAACCAGCTTATTTAATTGTTTTTCACT
>JADZFY010000502.1 GCA_020854215.1 Chitinophagaceae bacterium
ATTTTGATCCGTCAAAAAAATATCCAATATTACTTTACGTATATGGCGAGCCCGCGAACACTACAGTTGAAGACGCATTTTGGATGGGAAACAACCGGCTGTTTGAAGGCGATATGGCTAAAAGTGGTTATTTCTACGTATCATTTAATAACCGTGGAACACCAACGTTAAAAGGATCGGCATGGCGCAAGGCAATATACAGAGATATTGGCGGTATTAATATTCGCGACCAGGCGATGGCAATGAAAAAATTACTTGAACTGCGTCCCTACCTGGACACGGCACGTGTAGCAAGCTGGGGCTGGAGCGGTGGCGGATCCTCCACTTTAAATCTGCTCTTCCAATATCCCGATATTTTCAAAACGGGTATTGCTATTGCCGCGGTGGCCAATCAGCTTACGTACGACAATATATACCAGGAACGATATATGGGCCCGCCACAGGAAACACGGGCAGATTATATCAAAGGATCCCCGGTAACTTATGCGAAAAATTTAAGAGGTAATTTGTTGTATATCCATGGCACAGGCGATGATAATGTACACTATCAGAATGCCGAAATGTTATTGAACGAATTGATTAAGCATAATAAACAATTTCAGTTTATGGCATATCCCAACAGATCACACGGGATTCGTGAAGGTGAAGGCACCACAAAACACTTACGAACCTTATTCACCAATTATCTGTTGAAATATTGTCCGCCCGGAGGACGGTAATCAATTTGAAATGAGATATATCAGTTGAAATTTATTCGCTGACGGTAAAATTTGATTCCCGGTGCTTTTCGGTCAGGGGGACGTAGCGTATTAATGAGATGGATAGTGATCGCACCTTTGCATCCCATTACGGATTTTTTTTTCGCTTCAATAGCTTTTCCTCAAACTATTTACAAACATTTCTACTTTTCTTCGAATCCTGCCTGCAGGTTGTCTGCTATTGTTTACCAGAACAGAAAAAATCAGCAACCTCCCGGTTGGAGTATATAAATAACCACTAAGACTTACAACACCGGAAAGGCTGCCGGTTTTTGCATAGATGAACCCGCTGTCATTTTGATAGTAGTTGCTCAAAGTTCCTGTTCCTCCCGTAGGGAAAATGCGTTTCAGCCTTTCTATTCCAAACTCGTCTTTCATTTTTTTCAGTATCCATACAAAATCCTCAGGGGTAAACAAATTATAGCGACTCAAACCGCTACCATCTGCCCATCGGGGTGCCTGCGGAAAATTTTTAAGATCATTATCCAGTATATATTGTATCATCTTTTTATCATCCATTACTCCCAAACGTTCATTGGCGGCCATCAACAGCGTCTGCTCTGCAAAAAAATTATCGCTGCGGTGCATCATGATTTTATACAGCGAATCAGACAATTGAGAATAGACTATCCCTTCGGGCTGGAAGCGCGTTGTGGTGGTATCTATCGGCCTGCCAAGGGTATCTTTTAATAATTCTATGGCAGACGCTATTCCATGAGTTACAAAAGGCGCTTCTCTTTTTGCATTCACTTCCTGACCCTGAGTTATGAAAAAATTATTTTCGGCGAGCGATCGTTGTACGGAAAAAAAGCGGGCAGCGGTATCCCCACTAAAATTTACACTCCAGCTAATGTCAGGTTCGGAATAGATAAAGGCTTCTTCCCGTGCCAATGCGGCGATACTCCCCGAATCACGTACCTGCATCCATCGGATCACATTTCCATACACAGGAAACGCACTCCTTTCCGCCATATAGGCATCGTTATAATCGTCCCACATCCATCCCTCCGCCCAGGCGGTTGCATGCCAGTTTTGCGTATTAATCGCTAACGGTTTGGATTGCTTTTTTAAAAAATCAAATACAGGCTGTCCGTTAAAATCGGGATGTAAAAAACCGGGATCTCCCGCCGGCAGTACATACATTGTATCTGCTCCGGTTTTGTACCGAAGTCCCACCAGACTGTCTCCAAGAAATTTCATTCCGGCATACAGCGAAATAATCTTGACATTGCTCGCAGGCACAAAATATTTGTCGGACTGGTATTGATAAATGAATTTATTTTTCTCCACATCAAATACTGCGATCCCGGCATGCGCATTTTGCAGCACGGCATCGCTAAATAAATTGCTATCCGCAATCTTTTGAATTTTACGCGAAGCGGCGCAGGAGGCGAGGAAAGCAATTCCAAAAAACAAAATGAACGTTCGGATATACATAAGCATTTGTATGGCGCAAGGTAGAGCGTGGTTGATCCCTTGTTACGTGTTCTCACTCTCACATTCCCACATTTTCAAATTCTCAAATTTTCCAACTCAACTCCTCTCCTGTGCCCTCAGCCAGCGTTCGGGTATTTCATTACTGCTGGCCTGGATGTAATCCTGATACGAACACGCGATATAGGTTTTATCCGGCAACTGCATCCACCAGCGTCCTGTTTTCTTGCTCTGCAAAAACACAGTATCAATCTCCGCAAAGGCTGTGTTGAATTCCAGGAAATTTTCCCGTTCAACCAGTTGCGCTTCATGTTTACCCTGCCACTTACCATCCACAAAATACCAAAGCATTTGTGCTATTTGTTTTGCTGTCAATTGCTGAATATCGCTTTCCATGCTATATCCATAAATGCCTATCGAATTGAGCTGCGGGCTCATCCCTGCAAAGCGCGTGAGGGTACATGCCTGTTCTCCGTCCAGCCCGTTTGGTGAAAGATAATTAGAAGGTGCGGCGGCATGCTGTAAAGCAGCAATATCAAAACTAAGCATATGGGTATTCCGAAGCACCGGCTCCATTTCGTCCATATGTTCTTTTACCACGCCCAGCCGGTAGCAGTCGAACCGTAGTTTATCCATCGTTTCCAGCATGTGCGGATTAACAAAGTAGCTTTGAAAGGCCACGTGATTATAGTGCTTAACGTAATTGGGTTCGCCGGTTAACATTTCCATCAGAAAATTTCTGCTTCGCAAAGGATTGCTCGTATGCAAGTCAATCAACCCATCCACCACGGTGGCTTCAATAACTTGGTTCAATACCTTATAAGCGTCGTATTGTGCCAGCGTGAGGTCATGGCTTCCTCCAATTACCACCACTGTTTTTCCAATATGCAGCAACTCGCTCACCACCGTTCGCAATGCAGCATAGGTGTCACCCAGCGTTGCCCCTGCTTTAATATTTCCAACGTCTACAATCCGGATATCTTTATGCCAGTAGTACAAAGCATAAAACTGGCTTCGAATCACATCCGGTCCGTCAGCGTATTGCCCCGAACCTTCGCCTCGTTGCTCGCCACATCCCACCAGTACCACATCTGCCAAATCGAGATCCGGTAATTCTTCTTCAAATAAATCAATGTGCTTACCTATCTGCCCATCCAGGTACTCTTCATCGTGCGAAAGATGGAAACGATTTACCGGATTTAAAAAATCAGTGATGTTCAACACGTCACCCATAGGAATGATTTTTACAAACCTACTGGTTCTACAGCAAAAACCGGAACAGAAACTTTTAACATCATGTGAAAAAAAGTACAAATCCGGGGTAAAAACATCCGAAAAGAAGGTTATTACGGGAAGGAAATTATGTGCCGCATTATCGTCCTTCAAGCGTCAGCAATGCTTCCAGAATGCGAACGCCTGCATCAGAATTGAAAACCTGCGACACGCCAACCGGCTTCTTCTCAAACACATTCTTACTCCACTGTAACATTTCGCGCATCCGCGGATAATCTGCTATTTGCTGATCAAGCCATTTCACCGCGTTGTCACTTCCTTCTCTTTTTTCGATTGCCCATGCAGACACAAGCGCATTGGAGGGAATAAAATTGCTTACCGTATTGTCAATCCGGGGTGTAAACCGCAGAATATGATCCAGCAACGCTTCTGTTTCGCCTCTGCGAAGCTTTGTGTTGCAGAGGTATTCTAACCAATCTTCCAACCGGCTGTCTATTTCATCATCGTAGGGCATCCCAACTCCAAGATTTTGGGGCCATAGCCTCGATTGTCCGATATAATTTAATGCCCTTTTATAATTCTTCTTTTGCATTTCCTGCAAGGCAAGCATCAGTTTGGCTTCCCGGTAAAGTGCTTTTCCCTCAGTTGCGCCTTCAAAAGGTATAATGTTGAGCTTCGATAATACAACATCGGCATCCCGGTATTTCTTATTCAACATCAGCGTTTTTGCATACAACATCCCCATGATATATTGTTCGGGATGAGATTTATAATACGATGCGGAAATTGCCAGGGCCATAGCGGGTTGATGATGTTCAATATAGTACTCTGCCAGCAGCTTTTGATAACGCCACTGCGTTTTGTCTAACAGCCGGGCTTTCTGCAAATCATTCAGGCATTGTGTGGAATCCGCTGCTTTAAATATCATGGCACGGGTTGCGTAAAATGGAGCGTAGTCCGGTTCATTGCCGCAAGAGAGCAATAGTTGTCTGCATTCCGCATTCCGGTTCCGGTCTTTATAAATTAATGCCAGCTGGTATTTGATCAGCCAGTCATCCTGTTTCTTCAGCAAACTTTCCAGCACCATTGCTGTTTCCGAACGAAAAAGAAATACCAATTCGGGATTAATCGCTTTACAATCGGCTGTTTTGTTATGCAGATAAGCCTGCCAAATCAGGGACTCTGCGCTTGCAGGACCTGATGCAAATACCTGAAGCGCATTATCAGGATAACCGGCATTAAAATACCAGATTGCCAGCTCCGCAAATGTTTCGGCAGGTAATTCATTTCTCACCAGAGAAGTAAACGCCTTCATATTATCCGACGTTTGATGCAGTAGCCATTTTTCAAAGCGGGCAAAATGGTTCAACGGATCATAGGTCAGAATAGTTTTCAATACTGCTTCCGCCTGCACCGTTTGGTTGCTGCTTCGCAATGCTGCGGCTTGCAGCATCAATGCATCTATATTGTACCGGTTAAAATCTACCGCCTTTGCCGCATAGGAAATTACTTTCTCCGTATCTCTTTCGCGACTGTACAAACGGCTGAGTCCGGTGTATGCCGCACTTCGGTATTCAGGAGTTAAAGTTGCTATACTGTAGCCGTCTTTCGCATCCGCTACATTGCCCAATTGTGCATTAATCAGGCCATAGTAGTAGTTGGCATCACCTGCATGAGTATTGATGCTCAGCGCGCGTGTAGCTGCCGCCAACGCTTCCGAATAACGCATATTATGAAATAGCAGTTCGGACATTTTAACTAAAGCGGGAAGGTAATTGCTGTCTTTATGCAGTGATGCTGTCAGTTTCTCTTCAGCCTGATCGTACATTTTCTGATCCATAAATTCCCTCCCCTGCACGTAAAGTCCATACACGGTATTCCAATCAAAATTTTCGGGCGATGCTGCCGGGCGATTGAGTACTTCGAAATCAGGATTGCTGTGATATTCCAGTTTGTGCGTACCTAACGTAACGATGATATCGTTAGGGCTAAAGTTCGCCTTCAATGAATCAGCAAATACCTGTAAAGGGGACAGGTTCAGCATTGTACTGTAAATGATTTTCCCTCCCGCTTTTACCACCAGGCTATCCTGAATATGCTGCGCCGCGGAAAAATATAATTTCAGGTTGTTGTTTTCATACCTGAGGTTAAGCGCACCAAATGCATTCGCCTTCGCTATACCATGGGTTTTTGAAACCGGATACCAATATTCCTTCCAGGTATCGGTAGCGTAGGGTGCAAATCCAATATGTTTAAACGGGGTAAACGTGCTTGGCGGGGAGTTTTGATTAAAGAGTCGCCCGGATTGAATTTCCACATATTGTCCATCGGTGTCGGTAAGTAATTTTTCCCAAATCATACCTTGTTGCGACAGCCCCCATATCCATATTTTCCTGCCCGCTTTATCGTCGTAAGTGCCGTACCGTACCATTCCGTTTTGATCATCATGGTAATATGCGCCAAAAAAATCTGCCGGTTTTCCAAACACGTGGTAGGATTTATATCCCCCAAAATTATTTTGCTCGTAAAAGTTGATATGCCTGCCATTGGTTTCGTTTACCGGCCAGGTGGCATAATCTCCATTGTGTCCGATATATTTTGTACCCGGAAAAATAAATTCAAGATTACCCTGGGCTTTAAC
>JADZFY010000503.1 GCA_020854215.1 Chitinophagaceae bacterium
ATCAGGTGTTCAAACTCTACCACTGAAATTAATGCAGCACAGGCACCTCCCATTCCATTAAACAGACTTACCATTTCGGGCATAGCCGTCATCTTTACTTTTCGCGCAGCGATGGTGCCGGCTACACTGCCAATGAGCAAACCACCAAATATCCAGATATGATTCCGGAGGTGGCTTCCGTTTTCATCTTCATATAAAAAAATAGTTCCGGCTACAGCAGCAACCATTCCTGCAGCAGCAATAAGGTTCCCCCGGCGTGCCCTTGCCGGATGCGCCAGCATCTTTAACCCAATAATGAAGGTTATGGAGGAAACCAGATAAATTAATATAAGTAAACTTAAACCCATATCTGAAAATCCGAGATAATAAATTTCGAAATACGAAAAATGGCGATAAACTAAATCAACTTGCTTTGCTGACCGCTTTTGTCGTTAGTTTCTTTAATATCGCTCCAAAAATTCTTTCCAGTTTCAGAGATTCCTGCAACAATGAAAGTTTTGTCTTTTCAAGGTCTTCGCTCCCATTGGTAATGATATGCTTTAGCCACAGTTGCGATTCTTTCGACTCCTTTCTGCATACTTTAATCCTGAATATCAAACCCTTTTCTCCCAGGTGCTCACTAGCTTCAACATAGTTTGCAGCAACGGAGCCGGCAGATCGAACTAATTGAACAATATATTCCCTGGTTATAGTGTCCTGCTTTTGTCTTATGCAAAAATCCCGGACACTTAAAGAGAAATTTTCGGTGCGTTCCAACAGATCATATTTTTTATCCACAGGCAAAGTGTTTTCATTTCGAATTTCGAATTTCTTCCTTCTGATTTCGTTTCTTCCCGCCAAACATTTCCAGCATCCGGTCTGTAACAACAAAGCCACCTACCACATTTAGCGTACCTAATATAACTGCCAGGAAGCCGAGTAGCAGCGCGGGATAATTGTCCTTTGCCGCCTGCCCCATTACAATAATCGCACCTATTATTACTACACCATGTATCGCATTGGCTCCGCTCATTAAGGGTGTGTGCAGTACAGCCGGTACCCGTCCGATTACCTCAATGCCAACAAAAATCATCAGCACAACAATATAAATCGCCTGCTGGTGTTCCGCGATAAAAAATAAAATTGTGTTCATCATGTTCCAATTACATTTTTAATCCGTTCATTCATAATCTCTCCATTTAGCACAACACAGGTGCCTTTTACCAGGTCGTCATCCGTGTCAATCTTCAATGTTCCTTCTTTATCTATTATCAGATGCAGAAAGTTGAGTATGTTTTTTCCATAGAGCCTGCTGGCATCGTATGGCATGTCAGAAGGAAAAGCTGAATTGCCTATAATATACACGCCGTGAGCACAAACAGTTTTCTCGTCCTGTGTAAAAGCAGTATTCCCTCCGGATGCCGCCGCAATATCTACTATAACAGAACCGGAACGCATTGTTTTGAGCATATCCTCAGTAATGAGTAAGGGGGCTTTTTTGCCGGGTATTTGCGCAGTAGTGATCACAATATCTGCTTTGGCTATATGCGCTGCAATTTTTTGCTGCTGCTTCATCCTGTATTGCTCTGTCTGGTCCACAGCATACCCACCGGACTTACTGGCATCGGCAACGCCATCTACGTCAATAAATTTAGCACCGAGGCTCATCACTTCTTCCTTCACTGCCGGACGGGTATCAAAAACCTCTACAACGGCTCCCAGTCTTCTTGCTGTAGCTATCGCCTGCAAACCCGCAACACCAGCGCCCAGGATGAGCACCTTTGCGGGTGGAATACTTCCGGCGGCAGTCATTAACATGGGAAAGTAGCGTCCGTAATGATGGGCAGCAGCTAATACTGCTTTATATCCTGCTATATTAGCCTGGCTGCTGAGTACATCCATACTTTGTGCACGGGAAGTACGCGGCAACAAATCCATACTAAAAGCAGTAATACCAGCACGTGCATACTGTAATACTAATTCTGTATTATACAGGGGTTGCAAAATCCCCAGCACGACGGTGCCTTTTTTTAATTGGCCTATTTCCTGCATTCCAATGCCCTGCATGCAGAGTATCAGATCACTCTTTGACAGCAGTTCGCTTCTTGGTAACGACCGCACGCCTTTAGCATGATACGCCCCGGTATCGGCATAAGCACCTGCTCCGGCATCGGTTTCCACCCACACTTCCACGTTCTTCTTTATCAAAGCCTCTGCCTGATCGGGTAAAAGGGATACCCTGTTTTCTCCGGTCGGTTCTTTCAGTATGCCTGCGATCATGAAATGAATTTAAAGATTATTCAGGGAAAACAAGGACTGCGTCTGATGAAAATTTGAACGATTTAACCCCAATTTTGCAGCGCAAAGCAAAACGACTAAAAACGCCTAAAGGCAAAATGAGGTATTCCCGTTAAGTTTTTCAATATCGTAGCGCCCGGCATGCTGTTTATCAGTTCAAAGGCACTTTATGGAAGTGTTCCGGGCAACTGCCAAAACTCCGATATAGTAGAAACCGGTTTTACAGGTTAGCCCTGGCAGTAATAATGGACCACCAGCCTAAGTTCATTCAGAACCTGATGGTAAAATGCTGTTTTTCTTTTATATCCGGTGTAAAAAAAACAATACCTATAAAAAACAGGTCTATACTACAGGTAACCGCGGGGTGTAATTGAATATCCCGCCAGGCTTCTTCCATTTCCGCACTCCAGTGTATATCGTCAAAAATAAAAAGACTGTTATTCCCCGCATGACGCATCAACTGGTTAAAATAAGCCAGGGTTGGTTCTTTCCGGTGGTTCCCATC
>JADZFY010000504.1 GCA_020854215.1 Chitinophagaceae bacterium
CAAACGATCGCCGGACCCCGGCCTTCGAACTTTCTGATAACGTTTATTGATTTACCGGCCGTGCTGTCTACATTCAGGCTTTCCTGTTCCTGGTGTGTGATGAGATATTCCGGACGAATCACATTATCAATATTGATGTTGGCAGGCGCCTTCCATACGCCACGGGAATTATCTACCTGGGCATAAATACCTACAAGTGCCGGAGCTGCTGGTAACAGCATTTGTATGTTGCTTAGTGCACTCTTTGCCTGAAAATACTGTGCATTATTAACCGATTTCAAATCTGCCAGATTAGCTGCTGCACCTCCGGATATTAGGATGGAAGCATCATTATCCGTGCTTTGATCACCCGGCATCTTATAATTAAAATCTATACCGGCATAAATACGCGGGAAATAAACAGCTGCGTATTTTAAATTATCGGTAGTGCCTGACAAAGTATCCCTTAGAAACTGCACATCAGCCGACCATAAAGTTTCGTTTTCAGGAATATGATACACGTCCATCACTGTAAAACGATCCTTCAGCAAAACACACTGATCAATAGCGTTGTCATGTACATTGTAATAATCGGTAGCTGAATCCAGATTTATAGCATCGGGAAAAACGAGTAGTGTTACTTCGTTAATCTTTGCCACCTCTGCCAAACCATCAATCAGGTTTTGTGCTATAATTACACCACCGGTGGAATTATAGTCACCCACAGAAGTTATCCAGCAGGGTCCACCCCCATTGTCAAAAAACATCTGCAGTGAATAGTACATCAGGAATTTTGACCTTTTGCTTTCATCTACTTTGCCATTTACTTCCACTCTCGATCCGGAGGTAGTAAACGCAACCGACAGACTTTCTTTTTCCGGATCAGGAAATCCGAAAAACTGTTCATACTGCAGCAACGACTCAATACGCCAGGGTCTGTTGAGCAGATCACCGGCTTCTTTCCACTGTGCTTTTTCCGTATATCCAATAAAAGCGGGAATAGCTGTTTCCACCGAAGCAATGGATGGGGGCAGCTTTGGAATTTCTTCTATATAAACTCCCGGAGTTTTGTATTCTGGCATATTACAAGTTTTATAGTGTATATAATTTATTTACAAACCGTTTAGCTTATTGATTATGGCAACAGCGGAAACAGCGCAGACTCTGCCACAAATATGTCTGAAAAGAGTTTGCCGTCTTCTGTTTTTGTCGTTTCAAAAGGGAGCGGGTTGGGCAGGTAATACGGAGTGTTATCAGGTTTTTTTAATAAGAAAGGGGTAAAGCTTAAAGGGCGGGGTAAAAGTGAAACCAATTGGTTGTTTTCGGGGTACAGGAAGTCGGGGTGTTCATTCTTCAGTTTTTTTCTTTTGTCATTGATATACCGCCAGAAAGAAAGCCGGCTCCGGATCCTTATTTCAAAAATAGGCGGCACCACCTTACTGCTATCAGGCATAATACGCGTAAGCAAAAAGCCATCATCATCCAATACATTGAAGGCAGGGTTGGTTACTTTAGGTTGAATATTTATTAGTCCCCAGCTTTCTCTGAGATCAGCTTCATCATCAAAAAAGATAAACCGGTGAGTAGTAATAACTCCGTTGGTATCGGTAACTTCAAGCGTATAAAAAATGGTATCATCTGCTGCAAAAGCGGGAAGTGAACGAACATCACCCCTTGTAAAATCGATCAGTATCTTTTTTGGTACAGCATCTGTTTTAAATTCAAATACTGTTTTCTCTCCACCATACTCATCCCTTGAGAGAACTACCGGGTTTCCATTGCTATCTTTTAATGTAACCCGCACTTCTGTTACCCGATTGTTGGGACTGAAATAATAGAAAAACCTGAGCGGGAGCAGTATACGATCACGCTCATTCACAAAACCGGTTCCAACTACAGGCAGCCACTGTGTTAATCCATCTTTATCTGCATAAAAAGCCCGGATATCATTTATACCAAATGACGCGGCCTCGCCCTGCTCATATACATGTGCAGCATCGAAAGCGGGTATGTCATTTGAAAGTACCGGGAATGTTTTGCCGCTACTAACATTTTCATTTGAAAAATAGTACACTGCATTGGTCACCCGTTGCATTAAAGTGCCGGTGTACCCATCCCAGTTATTGTTTTTCGGCATAAGTAATAAAGAAATATTCAAATCGTCAGGTAATGCAACCTTAGGACGGTACACCACGGTATCGTCCGGAAGTGATTCCTTTTGCACTTCAATGCCTACTTTACAACCCGCATAGGAAGGAAGCAATTTCAGATGGTAGTTGCTGAACGTTTTACGAACCGGCTCCGGCAGATCAAAATGCAATTCGTTATCAATATCCCTGTCACCCCGTGAAAAGCGGTTAAACAAAAAACACATTCTATCGGTTTGTGCAGGCAGTTCAAATACCGTTTGCCCGTTGGGTTGGGTAAGGTAGAACTCATGGAGCACCTTAATTTCAAACAATATTTTATATATCACTGCCATCTGTTATCTACTCTCTGTTTAGAACTTACCCAGATTGGTTTCAATCTCTTCTATCAGCGGCACTTCTCTCACTATTTTACGGGTTGTGATCGCAATCAACCTTAACTTATACATCACAAAAGGCATTTGCTTACCCCCCAGCGTACCCCACAAATGATTTACCTGTTCAAAACTGAGGGTATACATTTCGTGCCGAATGGTCATTTGCAGTATATCTTCACTGGTAAAGAAAGAAGTATCTCCGGACACCGAACTACCTGCAGTAAAAGTGTTTTTACTCTGAAAAAAAGCGATCACCAGTGAAAGTCGCTCCAGTGCATCGGTATAACTATTATTATCTGCTGATTTGTTACACGCGGTTATCAGCAGGTACAAATTCAGAAAAACCGGTGGATTTTCGTATAAACCGGTACCGGTAAATCCTTTTTTTACGAAGGGTGCATTTTTCAATGTACTTTCCTCCTCAATATTCACAAGGGTGAAAACAATTTTATCGTCCAGATTGATACCGCTGGTTGTTGACTCAAAGAGTC
>JADZFY010000505.1 GCA_020854215.1 Chitinophagaceae bacterium
CATCGGCAATTACGATGAAGTAGAAGGGTCTTTTCTTGGACCCATGACGCTGGAGTCTGATTTTTACTGCCATTTTAAATAGACATTTAAAGGCTATTAAAGAATAGGGTTATAACGATCGCAAAAATAAACTCTTAGGAGCAAAACGCAAATTTCTTTTTATTCGGAAGGCAAAAAGTTTGTATGAGCCGTATTTTGCCGGAGATGAATCATTTAACTACCGTACGTTAATAATTAATGGCGAGCCGGAAGATGGTAAGTTCATCTCTTTTTTGACTGTTTTATCGGAATAATTTACGGTGGTTACTATTGTATTCTGCATATTTCAAACTGAAACACTATGCAGATTTATGAAAAGCCTGCCATAGTTTTCATACAATGCTTCCTTTGTTACTTGTTATCTTTTCATGCCGGGCATCATTTTACCAAACATGCCCATTTTGTTCATATTCTTCATCATGTCACGCATTTGTTCAAATTGTTTCATAAATGCATTTACTTCGGAAAGGTCTTTGCCCGATCCTTTTGCAATTCGTTTGCGGCGGCTTTGATCAATTACATCCGGGTTTGCCCGTTCGTAGGGAGTCATTGAATTAATCATGGCTTCTATCCCTTTAAAAGAATCATCGCTAATATCAATATCTTTAATTTGCTTACCCATTCCCGGAATCATGCCCAGCAGGTCTTTCATATCACCCATCTTCTTTATTTGTTCGAGTTGGGTCTTAAAATCAGAAAAATCAAACTGGTTTTTGCGAATTTTCTTTTCTATTTTTTTTGCTTCGGCTTCGTCAAATTGTTGCTGTGCTTTTTCAACCAGTGATGTAATGTCGCCCATGCCGAGAATGCGCTGCGCCATCCTTTCAGGATAGAATACATCCAGCGTATCCATCTTTTCGCCACTACTGATAAACTTGATGGGTTTATTGACTGTGTATTTGATGGATAAGGCGGCGCCGCCTCTGGTGTCGCCGTCTAATTTCGTCAGCACAACTCCGGAAAAATCTAACCTGTCATTAAAGGCTTTGGCTGTATTTACCGCATCCTGCCCGGTCATGCTATCTACCACAAATAATATTTCCTGTGGAGAAACTGCTTTCCGGATATTGGCCACTTCCGTCATCATAGCTTCATCAATGGCAAGACGGCCGGCTGTATCTCCAATTACTACATTCTTATTTTTACTCTTAGCTTCTTTTACTGCGTTTTGTGCAATAGCAACAGCATCTTTGTTTTCGGTTTCAATATGCACATCAATACCAATCTGCTCGCCTAATACCCGCAATTGCTCCATCGCTGCTGGGCGATATATATCGGCAGCCACCAGCATTGGTGAAAGGCCTTTTCTTGCTTTCAGGTAGTTAGCCAGTTTGCCGCTAAAAGTTGTTTTACCACTACCCTGTAACCCGTCAATAAGAATAACAGCAGGATTCCCTTTGGCATTAAATTCACTTTCCTGTCCGCCCATCAGGTCTGCTAATTCATCCTTAACAATCTTCGTCATCAATTGACCGGGGCTGATGGCATTGATCACTTTTTCACCCATCGCCTTGTCTTTTACCTTATCGGTAAATTCTTTGGCTATTTTATAATTCACATCCGCATCCACCAATGCCCTGCGTATTTCTTTTACAGTAGCGGCAATATTCAACTCGGTTATTCTACCCTGGCCTTTTAGTTGTTTAAAGGCGGACTCCAACTTATCCGATAATGACTCAAACATGAATTAGTGATTAGAAGATTTTAATTCAATTCATGAATATTGATCATGAAAATAATTTGTTGAAAAAAATAGTGAACCTTAATGTTCACTATTTCAGGATTGCAAAAATAAGAATTGACAGGCGATTTTCGTGAATTGCAAAAGAGAGTGGTTTTTTTGAATCTTTCTAAAGGCTTTTCAAAAAATGGATTTTAAAAAACAAAAAATGCAACCTGGTTGGCTGCATTTTTTATTCAATAAGAGAATTAAAAAGTAAAGTTTATTTCAGTGTGTTTGATTTTATGATTTATAAATTAAGATCCGAGATAGGTTCTAAGGTATTTGCTCCTGTTGGTGGCTCTTAATTTAGTAATGGCTTTATCTTTTATCTGCCTAACTCTTTCCCTTGTAAGATTAAAACGTTCGCCAATATCTTCAAGAGTCATCGGGTGATCAACACCAATGCCAAAGAAATAACAAATCACTTCTTTTTGCCGTTCCGTCAATGCTTTCATTGATCGATCTATTTCCATTTTCAACGATTCCTTATGATCAAGTTCTGCATCGGTACTTTCAGCATTGGGGTTTTCCAATACATCAAGTAACGTGTTTTCTTCGCCTTCTGAAAGCGGGGTATCCATGCTCACATGACGTGTGGAAATGCTGAGCGTAGCAGATACTTCTTCAATATCCATTTGGAGCACTTCGGCCAGTTCTTCTGCAGAGGGTTCTCTTTCGAACTCCTGTTCCAATTGGGAATACGCTTTTTGAACCCGGTTGGTAAGTCCTACCTTATTTAAAGGCAAACGAACAATACGGGCCTGCTCAGCTAATGCTTGTAATATACTTTGGCGAATCCACCATACCGC
>JADZFY010000506.1 GCA_020854215.1 Chitinophagaceae bacterium
GAAACCACCATCAGCATGAGTATCCTGCGTAAGAATCAACCGGTATTTGAAGGCGCCATCAAAATCAGTATGATGAAACGAACCCTTCCCGAATTGGCCGGATTTCTTTACCGCGAAACCGATTTTCTTTTCGGTAGTTTCCTGATGACCGGTACCTGCTTAGTGCCGGACAACGATTTTACCCTCTTAGAAAATGACATAGTAAATATTAGCATTGATGAAATTGGAATGTTGTCCAACAGGATTATGTATAAACCGGTAACTAAATAGAATTTCTACAGCTACTGCCAGCTGCATATTGAACCTGCTTTTTTTATGAAGCTACAACCGGCTTCTGTCGTAAAACCGTAAGCAAAGGTTTGCACTGTAACTCAATCTTCAGCAAGTGAATACTCCCTTAGCTTTAATCCGCTAAGTGTATTCACTTATTTTGTTTGCGTGAACTCACGATTATAACCTTACGGAAAAATTGCAAACGTTTGCATAGCCTGTGAGTTGATTTATGTCAACGGGTTGGATTAAGTTTACCCTCTATCAGCCAGGTTTCGATTGAACACTCGCCCCGGGGGTATTTTGAAGGATATTGTGGAGGGGCGCAAACCCATATTTAAATGAGATTTACCACAGTGCCAGTAAAACGTACTCTCTTTTTCCGTTTTATTTTTTATTCTTTTCCGTGTTCCCTTTTTTTAATGCCCGATGGGAGTATGTGTTTTTGAGAACGAATATGCTGTCATTTACTCACGAGTTTTCTTTTACATATTAAAACCAATTCAAACCACTATTTATGATTAAAAACAAACCTCCTTTTAGGGAATGGCAAAAAGGATTATTTCTTTTTGTCCTTTTCGGTCTGTGCAGTCTGTTTGCAGTTGCACAGCAAACTATAACAGTAACGGGAAAGGTTACTTCAGAATCGCAGCCATTAAATGGCGTATCTGTTACTGTAAAAGGCGCCAATACGGGCACAACTACAGATGAGCAGGGTAATTACCGTATAACGGCTGCGGCAAATGCAGAACTGGTATTTACTTTTGTTGGTTACACTACGCAAACCATTCGTATCAATAATCGCGGAACTATTAATGTAGATCTTGCCGCAGATACAAAAGCACTGGAAGACGTAGTGGTGATCGGTTACGGCACTTCAAAAAAATCCGATCTTACCGGTGCGGTGGGTACCGTTTCTGAGGCTAAACTCAAAGAACGTTCTGTATCGTCGCTCAGCCAGTCGCTCGCAGGAAAGGTTACCGGCGTACAAGTGAATTCCAATTCCGGCCGTCCGGGGGGCAGAACGAATGTTCGCATTCGTGGCTTTAGTTCCATCAATTCCTCCAATAACCCATTGTATGTAATTGATGGGGTGATGATGCCCATCAACAACCAAACGCAAGCCAGTCAGGCTATTGATTATATCAATCCCAACGATATCGTATCCGTTGAAATACTCAAAGATGCCTCGTCTACCGCGATTTATGGTGCAAGGGGTGCTAATGGTGTTATACTTATCACTACCAAGCGCGGCAAGTCGGGCCCCGGAAAGATTACCTACGATGCTGATGTGAGTGTTCCAACTATCGGTCCTATCAGGACCAAGGTGTTAAATGCAAAGGAATTCCTGGCAGTGGAAGATCTCGCTTACATAAACATGGAAAAATATGATCCGGCCGGATGGGCTGCCGGTAAGTATGTGGGAAGAAATCCGGCTTTGGCCAGAACAGATCCAAGGCTTTTTGACAGCAATGGTAATCCGAAATATGATACCAACTGGTTGGAAGAAGCTACACAAAGCAAGCTATCTCAAAATCACCAATTGGGCTTTTCAGGTGGTAATGAACACAGCACATTTTCCGCATCATTAGGCTATCGTGACGACCAGGGGCTGTTATTAACATCATATATGAAGCGCTACTCTGCCCGGTTTTCATTCGATAGTGAAATTAAATCCTGGTTGAAAGTAGGCGGAACTTTAAGCTATAACAATCAAAAGGAAAATATAGTAGATCAGAGCGACCAGGTTCCCCGCAGTATCGTGGAAGATTTCCCTTTTATGCCTGTAAAATATGACGATGGCACCTGGGCAGATAACAGAAACTATCCCAATGCAGAAGGTAGAATGAATGTTGTACACCGTTTAATAGATACTCGTTATATATTAAATACACAAACCACTATCGGAAGTTTATATTCTAATATAAACCTGGCGAAAGGACTGGAAATGCGTACGGTGCTGGGGGCAAATGTTTTAGCGCAGGAAAACCTGCAATCTCAGAGTCGTACGTTGGCCATCAACCAAAAGGGTACAGCCAATGCAAGCAACAGGAGTGAAGCCTTCTGGTCGTTAGAGAATTACTTTACGTATAACAAGCGCTTTAACGACATACATTCTATTACAGGGTTGTTGGGACTTTCCTGGCAGGAAACCAACTTCTTTAGCAGCGGCGCCAGCATACAGAACTTTTCTACAGATTATTTCCTGTATAATAATTTGGGAGCAGGAAGTACCAGTCCGGGCTATAGCTCCAATAGTTCACGATTTGCATTTAACTCCTACTTTGGAAGAATCAACTATAGTTTAAAAGACCGCTACCTGGTAACCGTTACCGGACGTGCCGACGGTTCTTCTAAGTTTGGTGAAACGAAGAAGTATGCATTCTTCCCTTCCGCTGCCCTCGCATGGAGAGTTTCAGAGGAAGATTTCCTGAAGGATAATGAAGTGATTTCTAACCTGAAACTGCGTACCAGCTTTGGGGTTACCGGTAACTCCGAAATACCGCCGTATTCATCCTTGTCGCTTTTGAGTTCCAACTATACTGCAATAATTGATAATGCAAGAGTTGGAGGAACCGGTATAAACAGATTGGCTAATCCGAATTTGAGATGGGAAAAAACAACTCAAACAGATTTTGGTATTGAACTTGGGCTATTCAATAACCGGGTTACTGTAGAAGCAGACTATTATTACAGGAAAACAACCGATATGCTTCTTGATGCGCCCGTACCCCGTACCAGCGGCTATGGCAGTATCAGAAAGAATATCGGATCCATGGAAAACAAAGGGATAGAACTGGGGCTGAACGCGGTGATTGTTGAAAACGAAAACTTCACCTGGAGTTCTACTTTCAATATTTCTCTGAATAGGAACAAAGTACTTTCCTTAGCTACACCCGCCGATATTTTCAACGTGGGGGGTGCTAATTTCACAAATCCTACTAACATTATACGCATTGGCGAAGCAGCGGGCTCGTTCTGGGGGCTTGTTCGGCTGGGAACGTGGAGTGAAGCAGAAAGAGCAGAAGCGGCGAAGTTTAAAAGCTATCGCAATGGTCTTACCATTTTGCCTGGTGACATTAAATACTTAGACGTTAATGGTGATTACGCCATTACGGATGCCGATCGCATGATCATTGGTAATGGTAGTCCTGATGGTTGGGGTTCATTCATCAACAATTTCAAATACAAAAATTTTGGATTATTGATTGACCTCCAGTATTCGTACGGCAATGATATCCTAGATATGACATCGCACTCCAGCGAAGACCGCGTTTCTTTGGCAAACAGTTATAAAACGGTACTAAATGCATGGACACCAGACAACCAAAATACTCCCATTGCCGAGTTGCGTGATACCAGAGCAGGTTATGTAACCAACGTAGATACCCGCTGGATAAAAGACGGATCGTTTATACGTGGCAGAAACCTGTTACTGAGTTATGACTTTTCACACAGCGCCGTTGAAAAATTACGATTGAGCAAACTGAGGATTTATGCCTCCGCACAAAATGCTTTCATCTTTGCCAGTAAGGATTTGACCACTGATCCGGAAACAACACCTACAGGAGGTTACGCAGACGATGCCAGAAACGCATTTTCACAAGGGCAGCACTGGCATAGTTACCCTAAACCCACTATTTATCTTTTGGGGGTAAACATCGGACTATAACTCAATAAACCAATTTTAAAGAAATTAACTATGAAATTTAAAGTAATACAAAAGGCAGGTGTTCTCCTTCTGTGCGGAACGATGCTGCTGGGATCGGGATGTAAAAAATTCCTGGACGAACAGGATCCCTCTAACTTGACGCCTGATAATTTTTACACTATTCCGGAACACGCGGAAGCGGCTATTGCATCTGTTTACGCAGATACCCGTTTTTTTGGAGGTGGTGCCGGTATCTTTTCGTCTAACTGGCAACTGCTGGAAGCTGTTACCGGAACTACTACTACAGAAACCGCGCAAAATTCTGATCTGAACAACTTGTACTCACTGGTGTACGATGGCAATACCGGACATGTAATCAACTGGTGGAACGGACTTTACAGGGTAATAGCGAATGCAAACCTCGCGCTAGATAAAATACCGTCTATAACACCCATGGATGAAGTTCAGAAGAAAAAAATTCTGGGTGAAGCAAAATTCCTTCGGGCATGGGCCTACTTTTATGCGGTAAGGCTATGGGGAGATGTGCCGTTAATTACTGCTCCTCAAACAGCTACTTCTGAAGATTTCTCTCCAGGTCGTACGCCACAAGAAGAGGTGTATAACCTGATTGTGAAAGATCTTACGGAAGCAGAAACGGCAGGCTTGCCCTGGATGGATGCATCCGGGCGCGTTTCGTTGGCTGCTGTAAAAGCACAATTGGCCAGAGTATATCTAACCATGGCAGGCTTTCCACTGAGCAAAGGAGCAGCGTATTATCAGTTGGCTGCAGATAAGGCCAAAGAGGTGATTGATTACGCAAATGTTAATCCAGGTGTTATCAATCTTTTTGATACCTACGGCGAAGTACATCATGTTGATACGGAAAATAAACTGGAACACCTTTTTGAGCTACAGTATCTGGCCGATGTTTCGGGAAATCCCATGGAGAACATGTTTCCCAACTTCAAACCCGTAAGTGTGTATGGTGCAAACGGTACAGGAAGTACCGTGCCCACCCTGTCGTTTTATCAATCTTATGAACCTGGTGATTTGAGAGCAAAAGATCAGGAAGGTTATTTTTACACCAGCTACTACCATAATGGAAATGGTGCTCCTTTCGACTTGGGCGCACCCTATATTTTCAAGCATTTTAATGTGGTTGCATTTGGTAGCCCGGGTGTAAAAGGTACCGCAAGGAACGACCTGAATGTTCCTATGATTCGTTACGCCGAAGTATTATTAACGTATGCGGAAGCAAAAAATGAAGTAGCGGCCGGTGATCAAAGTGCTTACGATGCATTTAAAAGAATTAGAGACAGGGCTGAACTCGCAACGCCTGCCATCGGAACTTATACTCAGGGATCTTTCCGTGAGGCGGTATGGAGAGAACGCTGGCATGAACTCTGTTTCGAAGGGATTACCTGGTTTGATATGGTGCGTCTAAGAAAAGTGTACAACGAAACCACCAATGGCTTCGACAATTTTGTTGGTCACGTGAATAAAAGCTCCAATCAACCTTTGCAGGAGAAGCATCTGCTATTTCCGCTGGGCGTACAGGAAATGCTGAATAATCCGAATCTGAAACCGCAGAATCCGGGTTATCCGCAATAAATATTTATAACATATACAATTTTCATTTTTGAGGGCAGGTAACTTGGTTATCTGCCTTCTTTTTTATTTTGTGGGGCAGCCCCGGTATCCTCTCGCTGCCTCCATCGTGGGTTATAAAATGGTAAAAAGTAAAATGCTGTTTTTTAGTGTAATGGTTTAGCAGGTGGAAATTGGTATTTAAAAAATCCTGTTGAACAGGCATTTCCAGGGCTTCTGCAATGAAGGTTCCATCCTGCTTTACAGTTCTATGTAGTTTACGGCGCTTTTAAAAAATTTGGTGGTAACAATCCATATTTTGGTATCCCAAAACGGAAGATTTATCTTTGAACAACAAAGTTGCATAAACAACTAAACTCTTACATTATGCAGGAAGCGTATATTGTTGCAGGCTATCGTACAGCAGTCGGTAAATCTAAAAAGGGAGGCTTTAGGTTTACCCGTCCCGATGATCTGGCTATTGAAGTCATTAAAAACGTAGTGGCTTCCATTCCCCAACTCGAACCCAAAAGGGTGGATGATGTAATCGTGGGCAATGCAGTACCCGAAGCGGAGCAGGGTTTACAGGTAGGACGAATGATTTCTGCCCGGGCGCTTGGCATTGAAGTGCCGGGCATGACGATCAATCGTTATTGCGCGTCGGGACTGGAAGCCATTGCCATCGCCACCGCTAAAATTCGCATCGGTATGGCCGAATGTATTGTTGCAGGCGGTACGGAGAGCATGAGCATGGTGCCCACAGCAGGCTGGAAAACGGTGCCTTCCTATTCCATTGCGAAGGATGATCCGGATTACTATCTGAGTATGGGGCTTACCGCAGAGGCGGTGGCTAAAGAATATCAGGTGAGCCGCGAAGACCAGGATGTTTTTTCCTATCATTCTCATCAGAAAGCAATCAGGGCGATACAAAATGGCTATTTCAAAAGTGGTATTTTGCCGATAACGGTTGAAGATGTTTATCTGGACGCGAAAGGTAAAAGACAAACCAAAAGTTATGTGGTAGATACAGACGAGGGGCCTAGGCAGGATACGTCTGTTGAAGTTTTGGCAAAATTAAAGCCGGTATTTGCCGCCGGCGGTTCCGTAACAGCCGGAAACTCTTCCCAAACCAGTGATGGCGCTGCCTTTGTGGTGGTAATGAGTGAAAAGATGGTGAATGAATTAGGATTAAAACCCTGGGCAAGACTCGTTGCCTGTGCATCGGCGGGCGTTCCTCCGCGTATTATGGGCGTTGGTCCCATTGAAGCGGTTCCAAAAGTGCTGAAGCAGGCCGGCATGTCATTACAAAATATTGATCTCATTGAATTAAATGAAGCCTTTGCTTCCCAGTCTCTGGCTGTTATTCGTAAACTGGAACTCAATCCCGATATAGTAAATATCAATGGAGGCGCTATTGCCCTGGGGCATCCTTTGGGATGTACAGGCTGTAAACTCACTATTCAGATTACGCACGACATGAAACGGCTCAGCAAGAAATATGGTATCGTAACCGCCTGTGTAGGCGGAGGACAGGGAATAGCAGGAATCATTGAGAATATCAATTAAATGAATAGTTGAGTTATCATATACTAAAGCTGCCTTATTTAATGTTTTACAACCGGGAGAAATTCCCGGTTTTTTTGTGCCCGCACCTAATGACTAATATTATTTGGGTGGGCCACCCGTTGAAGAAATTATCATAAGTTAAAAATAGCCGGAGGAACTGGCAAGACTTTTGTCAATAACTCCATTGTTTATTTATTGAGCAGATCATCCAATTCCTATGAACAGGAGAACATTTTTAACCGCTTCAGGATTAAAACGTAAAAGCCGAATTGTATCGGCTGCCTACACAGGCCGCACCAGCAGCGGCATTGCACCTTATACAGGGCCATGGACCAGCAATGAAGTGATTCACTTACTCAAGCGAACCATGTTTGGCGCTAAGCCGGTTGATATTCGGTACTTCGAGGGTAAAACATTAGATGATGCGGTAGATGAACTGCTGAATATCACGTCGCCTCTGCCTGAGCCGCCTGTTAAAGAGTATGATACTTCGGAGGCCCAAACGCCCGACAGCAATGTAGATGCAGGAACAACCTGGATAAATGACCACAACGAAGATGATAAGATTGGCTGGGCAAGAAAAAATTCGTTGAAGAAGTGGTGGGTAGGGGTAATGATTAACCAACCCCGTAATATCAGGGAAAAAATGATCATGTTTTGGCATAATCATTTTGCTACTGAAATGGCGTCTACTTCCAATGGGCGGTATGCCTACAAGCATCATTCCATGCTTCGCTCCGATGCGCTTGGCAATTTTAAAAGTTTAGCCCGTGCAATCACGGTGGATCCGCTGATGCTGGTGTATCAGAACGGCGAAAAGAATCAGAAAGGAGCTCCGGACGAGAACTTCGCAAGGGAGCTACAGGAGCTTTTTACGTTGGGTAAAGAAAATAATCCCAACTATTCCGAGGACGATGTAAAAGCCGCCGCACGGGTATTAACGGGTTGGAGAAATGACCCCGAAACCAATACTTCGTATTTTGATCCTGAAAGACACGATACAGGCAACAAAACCTTTTCTTCTTTTTATAATCATACCACAATTACCGGAAGAACCGGGCCTTCTGCCGGAGATGAAGAGCTGAACGATTTGATGGATATGATTTTCAGTAAGGGGCGTGAAGCATCAGAATATATTGTAAAGGAATTGTACCGTTGGTTTGTATATTATGAAATTGATGATGCGGCAAGGGTAAATGTAATTGAGCCATTGGCTATGATGTTGCGAAACGCTAACTGGGAAATAAAGCCGGTAGTGTCTGCACTGTTAAAAAGCGAGCATTTTTTCGATCCGCTCAATCAGGGGTGTTTGATTAAAAGTCCCGTTGACTTTTTAGTGGGGCTTTGCAGGGAATTTGATGTTGCGCTACCAGACCAGGGTGATTATGCAACGCGGTATTCCACACTTGAGGGGCTGCTGTATCAGCTTGATTTGCTGCAGCAGTCGCCGGGCGACCCGCCAAGTGTTTCCGGGTGGCCCGCCTATTACCAAATTCCGTCTTTTCATGAATTGTGGATAAACAACGATACCTATCCCCGGCGTACCCAGTTTACTGATACGATGGTTTACCATGGCTTTACCCGATTGGGATTTGAATTAAAAATTGATGCGATTGCCTTTACCAGATCGCTCAGTAACCCCGGAGACCCCAAGGCTCTTCTCAGTGATGTGCTGGATGTTTTGTACAGGATAACCCTGTCGGATACGGCAAAAGAGCAGTTGAAACGGGATATCCTTTTAACCGGACAAACCAGTGACTATTACTGGACCAATGCCTGGAATACTTACATCGCCAACCCCTCAGATATGATGGCTTATCAAACGGTGTATAGCAGACTGAATGAACTGTACCGCTATTTGCTGGCTCTTCCGGAGTACCAGTTGTCATAAATTATTTTTCAAGATTTTCCTGAACTGAAACCATAAATGTTATACGGATGAAAAGGAGAGCTTTTTTGCGACATACTGTTCCGGCAGCTATTTTACCTGCTTTCGTTAACGGGCAAACGATAACCGCATTGTCGCCTTCGCCTTTACTGAATATGCTGACAAACTTTACAACGGAAACGGATCACGTGTTGGTGATTATTCAGATGAATGGTGGAAACGATGGGTTGAATATGGTAATACCAAGAGATAATTATTCGGGATATTTTAATGCAAGAAGTAATATTGCCATCCCCGAAAACAAAATACTTGCATTACAGGGAAATGCAAAAACCGGACTGCATCCGGCCATGACCGGCATTCAGCAGCTATACAACGATGGCAAAGCGGCTATCGTGCAGTCTGCAGGATATCCTCAACCCAATCTATCGCATTTCAGATCCACTGATATCTGGATGAGTGGCTCCGATAGTGAAGAGGTAGTGGATACCGGATGGGTAGGTCGTTATTTGAATTATGAGTTTCCCAATTTTCCCAACGGTTATCCCAATGCGGTTATGCCCGACCCACCGGCTATTCAAATAGGAGCCGTATCGTCGCTAACTTTTCATGGGCCATCTATGGGAATGGCAATGAGCATCACTAATCCTACTTCTTTTTACAGTATTGTAGACGATGTTCAGGACCCTGCACCGGCCACGCGTGCCGGTAAAGAGTTAACCTATGTGCGCGAAATTGCCAGGCAAACCGAATTGTTTGCTACCTCGGTTAAACGGGCTGCATCCAAAACCACACAGCAACTTCCTTATCCGGAGAATAACCGATTGGCTGAGCAGTTGAAAATTGTTGCCCGTTTGGTAAAAGGTGGTTTGAAGACGCGCGTATATATGGTAAGTTATAATGGTTTTGATACGCATTCAATGCAAACAGATCAGGCAGATACAACCATTGGAAAACATGCGGATTTGTTGAAGGAACTTTCAGACAGCGTGAAGGCGTTTCAGGATGATCTTGCTTTTATGGGGGTGGAAGACAGGGTGATCACATTCACTTTTTCCGAATTCGGACGTCGTATTAAATCTAATTTTAGCATTGGCACCGATCATGGTGTTGCAGCGCCGATGCTGGTTTTTGGAAGTAAAGTTCAGAATGGCATACTCGGTAAAAACCCAGATATCCCATCCGGTATTTCTGTGCACGACAATATACCCCATCAGTACGACTACCGAAGTGTGTACGCCTCAATTCTGGAGCAATGGTTTTGTGCCGACACTGTTGCGCTGCAGTCTGTGTTGCTGAAGAATTTCCAGTCGCTGCCCCTCATTCAAAACGGCGTATGCTCCAATATCAACGATGTTAATCAAAATGCTGAAGCCAGTTTAATTTTCAATTACCCCAATCCCTTTACAACATCTACACAGGTTAAATACACGGTCCGTTCCGGGCATGTGCTGGTACAGGTTATTGATGGTATGGGGAGAGTTGTAAAAATATTGGTGGATAAGGTGCAGGACGGAAATACCCATACAATATCTTTCGATAGCACGGGTTTGGCTACCGGTGTGTACTACCTGCGATTGCAAAACGGGGCACTGCAGCAGGTGCGCCCCATCCTGAAAGTCAGATAAAGTTTAAACAGGCGGCATGTTGTGCGTACTTTCCCGCTTCTGGTTTGCGGGAAAGCAACTTATTGCTTACCTTCCGTAATCTTTTGCGGAAGGGTATGTTTCAATAGTGAATTTGCGGGTTGTTGTGCATACACCATTTCAAGAGGGATCATACTTTCAATCTTTATCTTCAATTGAATTTCGGGATCACGATATGAGAAGATTTACGACGGCTTTGTCTCTGATATTCCTTTCTCTTTTTTCCCGGGAGATTTTCGCTCAAGACGATACCAATCATTTAAAAGCGCTATACGACAGAGCGCTCGACTTCAAAGGATCAAAAGCAGATTCCGTTTTATATTATGCCAACTTTATCGAGCGTGAGGCCGCAAATCTCAATTTTGACAAAGGTGCTGTATTGTCACTGCGATTGAAAGGCATTTACCAGGAACTTCGCGAGGAATACGATTCTGCGATAGCGTACTACTATCAGGCGCTCGAGCAGGCGAGGGTTTTGAAGAAGAATGAATATGAGTCTGCCGCTCTCAGTGATTTAGCGATGGCTTATGCGAGCATTAATCAACCCCTTCGGGCCAAAGATTTTTTCCGGGAAGCATTTCGTGTTTCCACCGACCGGAAGGAGCCGGTGTCTGTATTCATTAATGGCTCTAATCTGGGGGCAATTTACAACAGACTTGGCTACCCCGATAGTGCTTTGTTTTTTTTGGAACAGGCGGAAGACGTAGCAAAAGCGAATAACCTGGGAATGGATATACATTCGCTGTATAACAACATCGGCAATGCCTGGTTCCACAAGAGGGAGTGGGCAAAGGCACTACATTTTTTCAAAATCAACTACAACACCAATACCGCAAATCATGATAAAGACCTGCTCTGGTATGATTGTTTGAATATTGGAGACGTGTACGTTGAAACCAAAAAATTTGATTCTGCCCAAAAGTATATCGCCTTGTCATTAAATTTGGCAACTACGCAGGGCTCAAGGCGTAAGGAAGCCGACTCCTATTCGCTTTATGCAAAATATTATGCCGCTAAAGGAAATTATAAAGACGCCTATTTAGCTTTTCAACGCTGGCATAACCTGGATACCGCTTTGGTAAGCCAACGCACTTTACAAACCGTAGCGCGGCTGCAGGAAAAATATAATCTAAAGCAAAAGATTCATCAGAATATGATGCTGGGGGTAGAAATAGAACGCCGGAAGCTCGAAAATAGAAATATGATCCTGCTGATTGTAGCAATTGGCGCCCTGGCAATTTCGGCATTGGTGAGCCTGCTGCTGATCAGACGGAAAAATAATTTGCTTAAGAAGCAAAATGAGCTGATTCAAAAACAGAATAATAAACTCGCACAGTTCAATGCAGATAAGAATTCCCTGATCAGTGTAGTGTCGCATGATTTGAACGGACCATTTACTAGTATAAAAATGTGGAGTCAGATTTTGCTTGCCGATGTGTCCAACTTTTCTGCTGATCAAAAAAAGGCATTGTATCGCATACAGTCATCGGCCGATAATGGTGAACTCCTGATTCGAAATATATTATATATCGAAAAAGAAGAGATCAACCGACACGCACTGAATCTTGAAGAGTTAGATGCAAATGCATTTCTCGAAGACGTAGTGTCAATGCATCAGCCACAGGCGCTTCAAAAAGAAATTGTTCTTCAATATGATGGACTTGGGCAACCGATGATACTGCTTAGCGACCGTTATATGCTCAGCCGTATTTGTGAAAACCTGCTGAGTAATGCCATTAAATTTACTCCACGCGGAAAGAACGTATGGGTGCGTTTGGCTGGTTGTGCGGATGGGATGGAAATTAAGGTAGAAGATGAAGGGGTGGGAATTGCCGCTGATGATATTCCCTATCTTTTTTCAAGATACCGCAAAATATCTTCGATGCCCACGGAAGGCGAGTACTCCACCGGGCTGGGTTTATCCATTGTAAAAAGGCTTGTAGACGAACTCAACGGAAAAATTACGTGCAAAAGTGAACCCGGTAAAGGGAGTACTTTTATCGTATTTCTGAAGAAATAGACAGGCATTCGTATTTGCGGATATCGTGAAGGCGATGCTTATGTTGTTGTTGCAGTAGGCGTCTCCGAACTATGGATAGTGAAAAGCGCTTTTTTCCTTTCTCCTATTTGCTGTCGCCACATGGCATAATACAATCCCTTTTCAGATACTAAAGAATCGTGTGTTCCTTCTTCTACTACCTCTCC
>JADZFY010000507.1 GCA_020854215.1 Chitinophagaceae bacterium
CGTCATCGGTAATTCTCACCACAATATCTGAATATGACCACCAGTTGTTTGACGGTGGAGTGCTGGGCTCCGCTCCGTCATCGCCGCTCCAATCTTTGATCATGGCGTCTGCAAAATCCAGCCCCTGAAAAACATCTATTCTTCCGTAGCCCGTTTCTTCGTTGCGCGTGCCGTTGAGGAAACCGGGAGCTTCTGCGTAAGCCAATACACCCACCTTGGCTGCTGTTCTCTCAATAATATTTCTAACCTGAATATTAGTGAGAGAAGGATATTGGCTGCGTAAAAGACCTGCATAGCCTGCTACATGAGGCGTGGCAGCAGAGGTGCCGTTGAATACCAAAACATAGTTACCATTTGCAGGCTGGGCGGGGTAAGCCACGCAGGCCCACGGATTAACTATTAAATTACCGTTGTTATTATAACCATCTGCACCCTGCCTGTCCGTCGTAGGACATTGAACGCCTGGTGCTACTACTGAAACACCAGTTTGTATTCCGTTATACAAAATATCTCCAAAATCAGAACCCCAACATTCTCCATCCGGACTTAAATCAGTTTTTCGATTGTCGTCTGTTGAAGAAGCCCCGCAAGCTATAACTAATGGATTAGTTGCAGGATAGGTTATTGGACCATCATAATTATGGGTAGCAACACACATCACAACATCATTGTCAAAAGCATTTTCGAGTTCAGGATCAATAATGTCCGGATCCCATAGGTCCCAACCAAAACTCATGCTTATAATACTGGCGCCATTTGAGGTTGCGTAATTGAGTCCATCGGCTACTTCCACGTCTGTCCATGCATCAAAAGCCACCGGCATAATCAGGCAACCGCCTGCAAGTCCTGCAACACCCTCATTATTGTTAAATGTGGCCGCCGCAATTCCTGCGCATGCAGTACCATGATTTCCCGTAGGAGCCCCGGTGGGCATCATGGTGCCGAGGTTGATACCATCCTCAGAAAACTGTAAATCGGGGTGGGTCAGATCGCATCCTTCGTCAAGAATGCAAATAATAACCGTGTTTGCTCCGGTAGAAATGTCCCATCCATTAGGTGCATTTATTTGCGTCATGTTCCATTGGTCTGCCCACCATGTATCGTTGGGAATAGTAGCTGCTATCGGCTTCATCATAGGCATGTTTTCGTACCTTATCGTTTCGGCAACAGATGCACTCTTTGTTAATTCTGCCTGTATTTGATAAGCGTTCGTTTCATCCGGATCCTGTAAGGAAAAGTATCTGTATTTTTTCAGGTATTTTGATTTTTCCGCTACCTCAATGAGTCCATATTTTTTGATAATTCCATCCTGTTGTCTCTTCAATTTCTCTGATTTTTCTAATAGTAAAACGTTAGGTAACGGGCAAAACTTTGTATTTCTGTTCTCTGGTGCGGTAGACGTGTTTTGATAGGTGTAAACAGGGCCAATCCACTGGAGATACGCTTTTAAATTATTTTGGATGGCCGATATTTTTTCGTCAGCGATGTCATTGCCGGCGTTAGACCTTACCCAAAATCGTGTGGGCGTATGATTAACCTGATCCCAAGGTTTGTTTTTTTCTTTTCGATCATAATTGTCTTCCAGCACAAGATCGAATTCTTTTATTGCCGATGCAACATCCCGTGATTCAGTTGGATTCCTGAATGCAAGGAGAAGCCTTTTTTTGTCGAGCACAACTTCTCTCCCGGAAGGAGTTGTGAGCAGCGTTGGAAAATTTTTCATATCATTATTTTTAGATGAATAAGTAAGCTGTAATAAATCAATTTAAGGAAACATTGCAGTGTAAGTTTTCTAATGGTGGACCAATAATGAAGGGGGCGGAGATTTCCGGGGGTAGTGGGTTTATCTAAGGCAGACACAAAGGAGTCGAATAGATATTCTCAACAGCGTTTATACATTAATCTGCGAGCTAACAGTTCAGTTGAAGCTTTGAAAATGGATTCAAAATCCCTTACAAAGTTAGAATGTGTTTTTGCTATATGCAATAGACATTAGTGGCAACCCTTATCTGGCATAGCTTTTCCCAATGTAAATTCTACACTACTGTGCGGTTTTGCACAAATAATATCGTGAAGCAGGCTGAAAAATATGAGAAAAAGATTGTGAAACGGCAGGCTAATTCGCCAGTACCTCAAGGGTTGCTCCTATGCCCCTGTCGGTGATGGCATCACATTGAGGTTTCAGCTTTTCGTATTCCCCCTGTTTCACCGCGTATTTACCCTTAAAATGTATAATATAAGCACATTGTTCGGCCTGCTCGTGGGTATGACCACAAACCTCCACCAGGGTTTCAATAACCCATTCAAAAGTATTTACCTCATCATTCCACACGATAAGCTGGTACGGATTTTCTGTTACCACCAGTGTGTCTTCCTCTGCTGTCGTTAATGTGCGTTCAACTGGCATATATTGTTGTATTTCCGCTCAAAATTAGGATTTACCCTCCAATAGTTGGTGCATGCGTATAATCGGCAAGTGTAAGAACGGTTTTTTATCTAAAATCGTACCCGTATTTTTAATCAGTGGCCACTTGGGTGCCGGAATTATTGAATATTTTTGAAGCGCTGTTGTGAAAAAAGCAATTGTGTTAAATTATGGTACTATTGAACGGACTTAGATTTCCATTGACCGATCCGATTCCGATTTTTGTCATCGTATTATTTATCATCTTACTGGCCCCAATCCTGCTGCGTAAACTGCGTATTCCGAGCATTATTGGTTTAATACTGGCAGGCATGGCTATCGGCGATCATGGATTTAATCTGGTTGCCAAAGGAAGTATTGATCTTTTTGGAAAAGCGGGTCTATTATACATCATGTTTTTGGCCGGACTCGAGCTGGACATGGCTGAGTTTAAGAAAAACAGGTACAAAAGCCTGGTTTTTGGTGGGTTTACTTTTGCAATTCCCCTGTTATTAGGATTCGTTTTATGCTATTATTTGCTTCAGTTTAATTTTATGGCGTCGCTGTTGGTATCCAGTATGTTTGCCACCCACACCCTGGTAGCTTATCCATTAGCAAGCCGAATGGGTATTACAAAGAATGAAGCCGTTACCATCACGGTTGGAGGTACTATTATTACCGATACAGCGGTATTGTTAATACTTGCCGTAATTACCGGATCTATAGAAGGCGAATTGAATCCGCAGTTTTGGATGAGGCTCAGTTTGATGCTGGTGATATTTGCATTGGTAGTACTTATTGGATTTCCCTTTGTTGGTCGCTGGTTTTTTAAGAAGATTAAAGATGATCAAACCACGCACTTTATTTTTGTTTTCGCAATGGTGTTTCTCGGGGCGTTGTTGGCGGAGTTAGCGGGTGTGGAAGGCATAATCGGCGCCTTTCTGGCGGGTTTAGCATTAAACCAACTTATCCCTCATACATCGCCGTTAATGAACCGTATTGAGTTTGCCGGTAATGCATTGTTTATTCCTTTCTTTTTAATTAGTGTGGGTATGCTGGTTGACCTGAAAGTGTTGTTAAAAGGTAACCAGGCGCTGATCATTGCAGGAACCCTTACGGCAATGGCCTTGTCAACCAAATGGATCGCCGCATTTATTACCCAAAAAATACTTCGTTTCTCCGCTGTACAGCGAAAGGTAATGTTCGGACTCAGCACATCACATGCTGCGGCTACAATAGCAGTGATACTTATTGGTTATAATATGAAAATTATTGATGAGCATGTGTTGAACGGTACAATCATTCTCATCCTTATTACCTGTATGGTGGGTTCATTTGTAACGGCAAATGCAGGAAAAAAGCTGGCAATAGTGGAAGCGGGTAAAGTGCCGGATATGGTGAATATTCAGGAGCAGATACTTATTCCGGTTATTGATCCGGAAAAAACTGATGACCTGCTGGACTTTTCGGTAATGCTCAATACCCAACAACAAAAGGCGCCAATATACATGCTCACGGTAATGCAGGATGAAGACCGGTTGAAGGAAAAGGTAGCGCTCAATAATAAAAATTTGGAAAAGGCTATAAAGCACGGTGCAGAAACCGATACCAAAGTTCAGGCAATTACCCGTGTTGACCTCAATTTGGCCAATGGAATAGCGAGGGCGGTTAAGGAGATGTTGATTTCGGACGTGGTTATTGAATGGTCAAACAAGAGTAATAATGCCACTACTCTTTTGTTTAATTCGTTGTTTGGTACCACCACACAAAATATTCTAAACAGCGTGTGGGAAACGGTGTATATATGCCGTTTTGAATTTCCGCTCAATGCTACTTCTAAAATTATATTGGTGCTCACCAAAAATGCCGAGTATGAAATTGGTTTTGGTCATTGGGTGAAAAGAGTAATAGCGCTCTCAAAACAGGCGGGGGCCCGCCTCCAGGTGTACTGCTCCGCGTCTGCCCAAAAAGCGCTTGCAAAAGAGTTTTTAAGAAACAGGGGGAGTGTAGAAGTGGCTTACCGTCCTTTTGAAAATTTGGAGGATTTTTTGGTGCTGGCAAGGGATATCCATAAAAACGATCTCATTATCGCCGTGAGTGCCAGAAAAGGAACAATGTCCTATCACTCCTATCTGGAAAACATGCCAACGAAATTGCTGAAGCATTTTGAAGAAAACAACTTTATTCTTTTGTACCCCGAACAACGACAGGCCGAGTTTATGGAATTGGGTGTGCAGCAGGAGGACTTGGTGCTTACACCTATCCAGGAGCAAATAGACAATATCAATAAGCTCAGCCGGGCAGTTAAAAAAATATTTAAGGGAAAGAACAAATAGCTGCAACCGGTTTTGAAATCCGAGAATGGGTTTATCGCAGACAGGGGTAATGTGATTTTGGAAATTGGTGCGATTTGGTGTAGATTACTAACACCCTGTAAGAACCAACAAGCGAAACGGGAAAAATGGAATGATAGTGTTTCGGGGAACAATTTTTAGTATTGTTACTTGTTGTATTTTTAATTTGATACGATTATATGGAATTGAAACCTGTTCAACGTGTTGAGGGATTGTCAAAACAGGAGTTTATTGAACGTTTTGTCAGAACGAAAACGCCTGTTATCCTCAAAGATTTTGTTGGAGGCCCGGCATTGGATACCTGGAGTTACCCATATTTTAAAGAAGTGGCAGGTGATCTGATTGTGCCAGTGCACGGTAGCGAAAATGCACACCCCGATATGGTGCACAGTGCACCCATGACCAAAATGAAGTTTGGTGAATACCTTGATCTGATACAACGGGAACCTACCGAGTCGCGCTTGTTTCTTTTTAATTTACTTTTGGAAAAACCTGAAATAAGAAAGCAACTGGTCTTTAATAAAGTTGCAGACAATATTCTTACCTGGTTGCCACTTATGTTCTTTGGAGGCGGAGGTTCCAGCACCAGGAATCATTTTGATATAGACATGTCGCATGTATTTCTTACTCAATTCGACGGAGAAAAAAAAGTGACATTGTTTCCCAACAGCTGTTCGCCTTTGTTGTATAAACTTCCCTATAATTTTCATGGCATTGGTGACCTGAAAAATAGGGATTTTGAAAAATTTCCTGCTTTACAATACGCCAGCGGTTGGGAAGGTACTATCCGGCGTGGAGAAACCCTATTTATGCCGGCAGGCTACTGGCACTATATTCAGTACCTAACTGGCGGTTATTCGGTAAGTGTACGTGCATTGTCCTCTGCACGCGACAGGGTGGTAGGTTTCAGTAACCTTGTAATTACCCGAAATTTTGACAACGCAATGCGAAAGTTGCTAAAAGACAGATGGTATAAATACAAATTGAACGAAGCGTATCAAAGGGCTGAAAAGGCGATGCACCGCCTGGGCCCGAAGCAGGACAGATCGTTTAACCGTTAAAAATCAACAACAGCGTAGGCTTTATTGTCTACATACGGGCCGCCGGGATGACGGGCGGTATAATCCAGGTTAATCCAGAATTGATCTCCTGATTCTTCCCTGTAGTAAAGTCCGGTGAAATTTTCAGTGGCAAATAACCGGGTAATCGCTTCCTGCATCTGAGCAAAATCTTTCTTATTGCCGCAGTATAATTCGGGGTAAACGTGATTCTCCGTTAATACCATTCGGCATTTAGCGCCAATAGCTTTCATGGCAGATATCATTAAAATAGTATGGTCATCACAATCTCCCGCCATTCCGTTTTGAATCGTTTCTCGTGGTGATGCGAAATACTCATCACGGTTAGGGTCGGCAACATATTTGAA
>JADZFY010000508.1 GCA_020854215.1 Chitinophagaceae bacterium
AGTCTTTGAACAAGGCATAGATGACCAGGGTAAGCAGGGCCATTTGTTTTTTGCTAAAGCAAGAGGCGAAATATTTCAGAAACGTATTTAGCAGAGGAATGTTTGCGCCAAAAATACTCAAATCCTTTGCTCCTGTGGTTGGTTGTCCGGAAAGTTCACAAGTGTAATTCATAGCAGGAGTGAAGGAATAAATCAAGCGCAAAATAAGTTGCAAAGCATTGATTTGTAGTAAGTTGTGTCGAATTCTACTTATGGCTTAAAAATATTTTTTTACAAACGTTTTTTAACAAAGTAATGGTAATACTAGTATACAGACACGTTAGTTTTGATTGATATAGTACTGGTAATTATGGCATTTTTACATTATTGGATAATACCAATAGGCTTCGTTAATAATGTGTTAGTACACTAGGCAATATGAAGGGCGAAAATAATCAGGCATATTGTTTGCTCCATGAACACTATAGAAGGCTTATTAACGACAAAACGTAGAAGTATTCAATGTATTGTGCAGTTTTTTTGGACATATGTTTAAAAGTGACACTTTGTAACATTGATTAAGTGTTGTCGCTAGCTGGTGCGTATAGGAATCTTCATTTTAAAATAAAACTTCTGCAAAATAGTTTTTGCTCGTGAGGGATGAATGAGTGCAGGCTGGTTGGACAGGGATTTCCCAGGCCGGAATGGATTTGGTGGGTTATTGAGGAGGGAAAAGTCAAAAAAGAACTGGGACTCAGGGAAATGTGGGCGTACTGATTCTGTGACAGTGCTTTGAAAGGTGACTTTTACGATACTTTAAGCGCTTTGTTTGATAAGAGGCCGTTGTGAGAATGTTCTGAAACACCTGATTTTGTCGGGTTGTTTGAGAAGGAGAGCCGCAGCCGAGACAACAAGGCTCATCGATACATGGGCAATAGCCATCTGGTTTTGAACAATCCGTAGCTTATAATGGGTGGTTTGTTCAGCCTCCCGGTCACCAGGACGGCTGAAATACTGTTCAACCGCAATGCGGAGCCGGTGAGTTTCTTTGAAAAAATCTGTGTCTCGTGGTACCTGAGAGCGTGCATCATGGGTAATGTCGAGTATTGTGTGCAGCCGTAGGCCTTGCCTTGAGTCAAGCTGGGATGCTGAATGGGGCAACCCTTGGGGTAGTTCGCAGCGACCTTGCTGTCGGCCTTGAGCGGGCATCGGAATTTGAGGCGGGTTCGTGGCCCTTCAGTCCATGAACCTGCGGATTTCATCTCCAGCCCGGCATCGCACAAAGGGCATCCATGATGCCCAAGGGTTTTGTCTGGTTGTCGGTTCCTGGGATTCAGGGGTATGAAGGCCTGGCTTTTCATCGTATTGACGATGAGGTTATAGAGCTCCCGGACATCATAGGCGGCATCAGCAATAAAGAGGGCGCCTTTTTTGAATTTGAAAAGCCGTTTGAGTTTTTTGATAAGCTGCACAGCAACCTGGGCGTCGGTGGAGTTGTTTGGCAGGGTTTTCGTGACGAGCGGGACGCCTTCTTTCGATACCATGACATGGGTACGATAGCCCCAAAAGAAGATAAAGTTGTCTTTTTTCCCCTGAACTTCCTGATAGGAGTAGTAACCAAGAGTGGCTTGAAGATTTCGTTTTGGGCGTTTTTCCTTGTTATGAGTATTGCGTTTGGGATTCTTAAAGTTGTTTTCTCTGGTAGCGGCCATAACGGGTTTTGAGTCTATCAGAAAGGTGTCAAGAGATGCGACGCCTGCGGCAATGAGTTGGCGGTTGACTTCGGTGTGGATGTCTTCAAAGAGCGAGGTGGGTATCTCTTTGATGAATCGGTAAAACTGGCTTTCGTCAGGAAGTGCACCCATTTCGAAGCCGCATCGATGAGTAAGTATCGGGTGAGAATCAAGAAATTCAATAAGCCGGGGAACGGACTTGATCTGTTCGATATGTTTAATGATGAAAGCCTTGAGCATAGCATGTCGTGAATAGCCAGTACGCCCAACACCATAGTTTTTATCGGGAAACTTTGAAAGAGAAAGACACTGAAAGATCAGGTGATACTTACGGTAGAAGGAGGACATTTCAACGACGGCTTGCAGATTATAAAAAAGAGACAACGGGAATTTTTGCATAGGATTTTCCCCCAATAATTGCTTTAACTAATTTATTTACAAGAGGTTATATTATAGCAAGGCTGGAGGAAAAGGTAAGAGAAAAATAAATATAAATTGTCTGTGATCAATAGGGTATAAATTTTACAGAAGTCTTAAATTCTATTCGAAAGGAGGATGTTAATGATAGTATGAATTAAAATTATTATGTAGAAATAACAACCAATAGAAATAAATACTTACAAAAGGCATACTAATCGTGAGGTTAGGACGCAAAGCCATGGGTCTTTTGAAATAGAGAACGCCAGGTTGCTAGGTTTTTAGAATAGTAAACGCTATAAAAGTTGTTGGAAGTAAAACAGTTAAACGTTGCACGTAATGCAACGTTTAAATTGAAACCATCCAAGGCGAATATTATAAAATTGTGTCGTTTACTATGAATTTCTAATCCAGACCCAAGGCGACGCTTCTCCTGTCTTGGGTCTTTTTTTATAAGGAGTAGAAATTATGAATTCTAAAAAAATAATTTTGCGTATGCTAATAATTCTATTCAGCACATCAATTATTTTTACGACATCAAAAATATGTTTGGCAGAAATGTATTCTTCTGTGTATGGTTGTGCATGGAATGCAGATGGATTGACTTCAATGCAAGTAGGACAGGAAACCGGAAGGACTGTAAGTTGCCGTTTCCGTGCTAATCAAACTGGTAGTGTTTATGGAGTACAGGTATATCTAG